>NZ_JBEXID010000011.1:0-143955 GCF_040608395.1 Streptomyces sp. NPDC005181 | reverse complement strand
CCATGATCACGGTGGCCGTACTCATGCCCGCAGGCGCCCCATCACCCAGCTGGCCAGCACCGACGCGTCACACGACCGCATCTACAGCTGCCGTGTCAGTAGTCATCTGCCATGCCTACCAGGGGTACGTCGGACGGGCGACCCGTTTTCGAACGCATTGTCACAGGGGTCCCCCTGCACCTGGGTCGCTCGGGTGTATAGGGTCCCCGCAATGGCTCGTCGTCGCGCAGGAGCAGACTCGTACCCGGCCCGGTTGCAGAAATCGGTGCACCGGGCGCGCATCGCGCTGCGCAAATCCGGCGTCGACTACTTCCGCGGCGACGGCTCCGACTGGATCGCCCTGGCCGGCCTGCTGCTGACCATCCCGGCCATCACCTGCGGCACGCTGATGAACGCGGTGTGGTGCGCACCGGCCGCGCTCGTCCTGCCGATCGTCGCGGGCGGTCTGCTGCTGCGGCCGGCCAGCCTGCTGGGGCTGTACGCGGCCGCCGCCGCGGCCCTGATCGTGGAGGCGATCGCGCTCGGCCCTTACGGGCAGGGCCCGGCCCGGGTGACCCCGGGCACCGTCCTGGTGGTCGCGGCCTGCGGCTTCTTCGGCCTGGTCCTCGCCCAGTTCCGGGCCAGGGTCGGCGTGCCGTGGCGGCGCGGCGGCACCATGCTCTTCGACCTGCGCGAACGCATCCGGGTGCAGAGCGCCCTGCCGCGGCTGCCGCAGGGCTGGCACCGCGAGATGGCGCTGCGCCCGGCGGGCGGCCAGTCGTTCTCCGGCGACTTCGTCGTAGCGGCCCGCACCAACGGCGGCCGCACCCTGGAGGCCGTGCTCACCGATGTCTCCGGCAAGGGCATGGACGCGGGATCCCGCGCCCTGCTGCTGTCCGGCGCGTTCGGCGGCCTCCTCGGCTCGCTGCCCCCGCACGGCTTCCTGCCCGCGGCCAACGCCTATTTGCTGCGCCAGGACTGGGACGAGGGCTTCGCCACCTCCATCCATCTGGTGCTGGACCTCGAATCGGGCGACTACGAGCTCCTGTCCGCGGGCCACCCGCCGGCCCTGCAACTGCATGCGGGCAGCGGCCAGTGGGAGGAGAAGGCCGCGGAGGGCCCGCTGCTCGGGGTGTACGACGGGGCGCAGTTCGACGCCGTGAAGGGCTCACTGGCCCCCGGCGATGTGCTGATGCTCTTCACGGACGGCCTGGTGGAGGCGTCCGACCGGGACATCGCGGAGGGCATCGACCGGCTGACCGGTGAGGCCGACCGCTATGTCGTCACCGGCTTCGACGGCGCGGCCTGGCATCTGATCGAGGCATGCGCGAAGGACGTCAACGACGACCGGGCGCTGCTGCTGCTGTCCCGCCGGTCCTGAGCCGCACAGGACAGGGACCGCGCACTCGGCGCCCGGCCGGGATCGGCCCCGTCGCCATGACGGTGCCCGCCCGCGCGGTCCTGCGCCGGACGACCGCCCGTCCGTAGAGTCGTCCCATGCCCACGCCACGTACACCCCTGACGCTGACCGAAGTCGAGGCGATCGCCCGCAGCGCGCACGACGGCCAGAAGGACAAGGCGGGACGCCCGTACGCCGAACACCTCACCGCCGTCGCGGAAGGCGTACGGGTCAGGGGCGGCAGCGACGAGCAGATCGCCGCCGCCTGGCTGCACGACGCGGTCGAGGACGACGCGCTGTCCGCCGAGTGGCTGGCGGCCGCCGCGCTGCCGCAGCAGGTCAAGGACATGGTTCTCGCCGTCACCAAACGGGACGGCGAGGACCTGGCTGCGTACACCCGGCGCATCCTCGCCACCCCGGGCGCCCTGCTGATCAAGGAGTCCGACCTCGCCCACAACGCCGACCCGGCCCGCCTCGCAGTCCTGGAACCGGCGACACGTACTCGGCTGACCGCGAAATATGCGCAGGTACGCGCGCTGCTCGGACTCAGTGCCGGCGAACGGCCCATCGATCGGCTGGATCCGGCCAACACCACGGACGGCTGATCCACTCAGAGCTTGGCGGCGTCCCGCCGGAACGCCCAGTCCATGTCCGGCTCGGTCGCGAAACGCAGCATCCGTCGCACCGGCGGTGTGCACATCAGCGTCACCGCGCAAGCTGCGACCAGCGAGACGAGGACCAGTCCGCCCGGCTCGGCCAGCCACTCGTACCGGTCGAACACTCCGGCGTATCCCGCGCCCTTGACCAGGAACCCGTGCAGCAGATAGCCGCAGATGGTCCCGGCGCCCAGCACGGTGAACCACATGTGGCGACGCGGCACCCAGGCCAGGAACCCGATGGTGAGCAGCAGTGCACAGCCGAACATCAGCAGTGTCATCACCGCACCCGACCACCAGGGGGCGCCCATCTCGGGCGCGCTGTTGCTGCGGTAGAACCAGCCCAGCTGCATCCGCGGCGCCGCCCAGTACGCGAACAGGGTGGCCCCGGCGAACAGCGGCAGCGCCAGCAGCCGCACCTCACGCCGGCGCACCGACTGAAAATGCGCGGGCTTCAGTTGGAGCCCCAGCACGAAGAACGGCAGGAACTGCAGGACCCGCTGGAGATCGAGATCGTCGCCGATCGTGGGGGAGAACGAGGCGAGCACGGCAATGACGAGCGCGACCGGCAGTGGGTGGCGCAGCGCCTGCCAGACGGGCGTGGTGAGCCGCCAGATGAACAGCGCGGCCAGGAACCAGGTGAGGAACCAGGGGTCGACCAGGCTGATCGGATGGTCCGGCGAGTCGTCCGCGTACCGCTTGAAGAGCGAGTACGCCGTCTCGAACATCACGTAGGGTACGGCGACGCCGGTGACCAGGCGCTTCATCTTCTTGGCGCTCATGTCGAACGAGCGTGAGAAATAGCCGGAGATGATGATGAAGGCCGGCATGTGAAACGTGTACGCGACCATGTACAGCGCACGGGCGGTCCGGCTCCCGTCCATCACCGGTACCCATGCATGCGCCACGGCCACCAGCACGATCGCCAGATATTTGGCGTTGTCGAAGTAGGCGTCACGCCGCTTCGTCGGCACGGCCGCCGAAGGCCGGTCCACCACCGGTGCCGGGGGCGACACGGTAATGGTCGTGCCGCCCTGGTGACTGGGCTCCGACTCCCGGGTCGCCGGGGGGAGCGGGGCCCTCTGAAATGCGTTCGGAGCGTGGAACATCTAAAACACCTTAGACGCCTCGATTGTAATTCGTAAAACCGCCCGCGGATATTGCGTGTTCCCGCCCAATGGAAAGTGAAACTACCGAAAACCGCCCACTATGACCCGATTGATCCTCCTTAAATAGTGCATATCGGCAGGTGTTTGAGTGGAGTGAATTTCATCGCATCGGAGGTCGAGAAATGCGTGTGAATGATCTGTGTGGATATGGAAACGATCACAGTTCCGGGGTATTTGATCACCCTCATGGGTGACCTCCGCGTCGTCGGCTGCCTCCCTGGTGACGCCCCGGCGGGCGGGTCGGCGGGGCGTGTCCGCCCCCGCGCACGCGGGGTGTGAGGATGGCGCGATCCCGACAGGTCGATTCGTCACCTGGCAGCAACTACAGGGGAGTTGGTGGCACGATGGACGCAACGGAGGAGTGCCCGGCCGCACACTTCCGGGCCGGCAAGGCGGACCGACCAAGGGTGTGATCAGTCGTGGCCATTTCACTGTCTGTGGTGCTTCTGTTGGCGATCATCCTGGTGGTCCTGATCCGAGGCGGCTCCATCAAGGCCGGACCCGCGATCGTTGCGGTGCTCTTCGGCTTCTTCCTGGCATCGACCGGCATGGCGCCGTCGATCAACAGGTTCATGAACTCGATAGCGGAGACCATCAACCGGATCAGCTTCTGATCCGCACCGCAGAAGGCGGAAGGCGGAACGCAGAAGGCCCGGTCCGACGAGTAATTCGCCGAACCGGGCCCACGCATGGAGCGGGCGACGGGAATCGAACCCGCGTAGCTAGTTTGGAAGACTAGGGCTCTACCATTGAGCTACGCCCGCAAGCGCCGCGCACCGCAGGTCACCCGGACCGCGGCACGAGGAGCATCCTAGCGGGTCGCGGACGGTGTCCGCACACCTCGTTGCGGCACCGGGTGTCGCAATCCACGCCGTCCCTGTAAAGCGGCCTGTGCACTGTCGATCTGCATGTACCCTACGTGTCGCACCGACGGGGTGTGGCGCAGCTTGGTAGCGCGTCCGCTTTGGGAGCGG
The DNA here is from genome assembly GCF_040608395.1 of Streptomyces sp. NPDC005181. Lineage (NCBI taxonomy): Bacteria > Bacillati > Actinomycetota > Actinomycetes > Kitasatosporales > Streptomycetaceae > Streptomyces > Streptomyces sp. NPDC005181. The sequence goes on along the minus strand of NZ_JBEXID010000011.1, from coordinate 139,778 downwards.
AAGGTCGTCGGTTCGAATCCGGCCACCCCGACCACCGGCAAGATCGCATTGTGGGAGTCATCCCCCTTGCCGTTACTATGCAAATTGCGTGCCCGTGTGTCTGATGTACCGGGCTCGATCCGCGGAGCCGCTGTCCGGTGGCCGAGCAGAACCCCAAGAAGTCAGCCACCAAGGAGACCGAACCGTGAAGAGCGCCGTGGAGACCCTGAACCCGACTCGGGTTCGGCTCAGCATCGAGGTGCCCTTCGAGGAGCTCAAGGACAGCCTCGACGCGGCGTACAAGAAGATCAACCAGCAGGTCACGGTGAAGGGCTTCCGTAAGGGCAAGATCCCCAACCGGGTCATCGACCAGCGGTTCGGCCGCGGTGCTGTGCTGGAGGAGGCCGTCAACGACGCCCTCCCGAAGTTCTACACCGAGGCTGTCAACGAGGGTGAGCTCAACGTTCTGGGCCAGCCCGAGGTCGACATCACCGAGCTGAAGGACGGCGAGCTGCTGGCCTTCACCGCCGAGGTCGACGTGCGCCCCGCGATCGAGATCCCGGACTACTCCGGCATCGAGGTCACCGTGGACGCCCTCGAGGTCACCGACGAGGACGTCGAGAAGGCCGTGGAGCAGCTCCGTGACCGCTTCGCCTCCACCAACCCGGTCGAGCGCGCCGCCGCCGAGGGCGACGTCGTCACGATCGACCTGCAGGCCAAGGTCGACGGCGAGGTCCTGGAGGACGGCGTGGCCGAGGGTGTCTCGTACACCATCGGTTCCGGCGAGCTCCTCGAGGGCATCGACGCGGCCGTCACCGGCCTGGAGGCGGGCGGCGAGGCCACCTTCACCTCCGAGCTGAAGGGCGGCTCGGCCGAGGGCAAGGAGGCCGAGGTCACCGTCAAGGTCACCGCCGTCGCCGCCCGTGAGCTCCCCGAGCTGGACGACGAGTTCGCCCAGATGGCGAGCGAGTTCGACACCCTCGACGAGCTGAAGGCCGACAGCCGCAAGCGCCTCGAGAACACCAAGCAGTACGACCAGGCCACCCAGGCCCAGGAGCGCGTTCTCGACGAGCTGCTGAAGCTGGCCGAGGTCCCGATCCCCGAGAAGCTGCTCGCGGACGAGGTCCAGACCCGCAAGCACAACCTTGAGCACCACCAGCTCGGCCAGATGGGTCTGACCCTCGAGAAGTACCTGGAGATCCAGGGCAAGACGCTCGAGGAGTTCGAGGCCGAGACCTCCGAGCAGGCGATCAAGGGCATCAAGACCCAGTTCATCCTGGACGAGCTCGTCAACAAGGAGAAGCTGAGCGTCAACCAGGAGGAGCTCACCGAGCACCTCATGCGGCGCGCCGCTTCCTCCGGCATGAGCCCCGACCAGTTCGCCCAGGCAGTCGTCGAGGGTGGCCAGGTGCCGATGCTCGTCGGCGAGGTCGCCCGCGGCAAGGCGCTCGCGGTGGTCGTCGAGGCCGCCAAGGTCGTCGACACCAACGGTGAGCTCGTCGAGCTCGAGGACGACGAGGAAGAGGCCATCGAGACGGTCGAGGCCGCCGAGGGCCACACCGAGGCTGCCACCGAGGAGAAGACCGAGGCCTGAGCCTCGCGCTGAACCCGTACGACGGGCTCCGGACGCTCAGCGTCCGGAGCCCGTCGTCGTATCGGTGGCCTACCCCCACAACCCGTGTGCGGACTGCTCAGCTTGCGCTCCCAGCGAACAGTTGCGGAAGCGGGATGGCGTTGTCCCACCTGCGCGTTAGGGTCCATGAATAGGAAGGGTCGGGGAGTCCCCGCCCGCCCGGTACGAAGACGCTGAGACGGCCGGAGCCGTCAGAGACGAGCAGGTGGATACGTGACGAATCTGATGCCTTACGCCGCCGGAGAGCCGTCCCTCGGTGGTGGCCTCGGCGACCAGGTCTACAGCCGACTGCTCGGCGAGCGCATCATCTTCCTCGGTCAGCAGGTCGACGATGACATCGCCAACAAGATCACGGCGCAGCTGCTTCTCCTTGCCGCGGATCCGGACAAGGACATCTACCTCTACATCAACAGCCCCGGTGGCTCGGTGACGGCCGGCATGGCGGTCTACGACACCATGCAGTACATCCCGAACGACGTGGTCACCATCGGTATGGGAATGGCGGCCTCGATGGGCCAGTTCCTGCTGACCGGTGGCACCGCGGGCAAGCGCTTCGCGCTCCCGAACACCGACATCCTCATGCACCAGGGTTCGGCCGGCATCGGTGGTACCGCGTCGGACATCAAGATCCAGGCCCAGTACCTGCTCCGCACGAAGCAGCGGATGGCGGAGATCACCGCCCGCCACTCCGGCCAGACCGTGGAGACGATCATTCGCGACGGTGACCGCGACCGCTGGTACACCGCGGAGGAGGCCAAGGAGTACGGCCTCATCGACGAGATCATCACGATCGCCTCGGGCGTTCCGGGCGGCGGCGGCACCGGGGCCTGAGCCCTGCCCGCCCAGCCCGCAGCCCCAGCCCTCAGAACGCCACCAGGATGGTGAACACCCACATGAACAACTTCCCCGGCGCCTCCGCGAGCGGTCTCTACACCGGCCCGCAGGTGGACAACCGCTATATCGTGCCGCGCTTCGTGGAGCGCACCTCGCAGGGTGTGCGTGAGTACGACCCGTACGCGAAGCTCTTCGAGGAGCGCGTGATCTTCCTCGGCGTGCAGATCGACGACGCCTCCGCCAACGACGTCATGGCGCAGCTGCTGTGCCTGGAGTCGATGGACCCGGACCGCGACATTTCCATCTACATCAACAGCCCCGGCGGCTCGTTCACCGCGCTCACCGCGATCTACGACACGATGCAGTTCGTGAAGCCGGACATCCAGACGGTCTGCATGGGCCAGGCGGCCTCCGCCGCGGCCGTGCTGCTCGCCGCCGGTACGGCCGGCAAGCGCATGGCACTGCCCAACGCCCGTGTGCTGATCCACCAGCCGTCCTCGCAGACCGGCCGTGAGCAGCTCTCCGACCTGGAGATCGCGGCCAACGAGATCCTGCGGATGCGCACCCAGCTGGAGGAGATGCTGGCCAAGCACTCCACCACGCCGCTGGAGAAGATCCGCGACGACATCGAGCGCGACAAGATCCTGACCGCCGAGGACGCCCTCGCCTACGGTCTCGTCGACCAGATCGTCTCCACCCGCAAGAGCGCGGCCGGAGCGATGGCCTGACGTCGGTCTTTACCCCTTGGCACGGTCGGTTCACACAGTCGTGGCCGTGTGAACCGTGCCAAGGGGGGCCCGAACGGGGGGCCAGGCAAGGTACCGTCGGAGAGAGGCACCAGGAGCCGCTGCACCAAGCTGCTCCCAGGCGAAGGGGAAGCACCTCGTGGCACGCATCGGTGATGGCGGCGACCTGCTCAAGTGCTCGTTCTGCGGAAAGAGCCAGAAGCAGGTGAAGAAGCTCATTGCGGGACCCGGTGTGTACATCTGCGACGAGTGCATCGATCTCTGCAACGAGATCATCGAAGAGGAGCTCGCGGAGACCTCCGAGGTGCGGTGGGAGGAACTCCCCAAGCCGCGCGAGATCTACGAGTTCCTCGAGGGGTACGTCGTCGGTCAGGAGCCCGCGAAGAAGGCCCTCTCGGTCGCTGTGTACAACCACTACAAGCGGGTCCAGGCGGGCGAGAACGGCGGCGCGCAGAACCGCGACGACGCCATCGAGCTGGCCAAGTCCAACATCCTGCTGCTGGGCCCCACAGGCTCCGGCAAGACGCTCCTCGCGCAGACGCTGGCCCGCATGCTCAACGTTCCGTTCGCCATCGCCGACGCGACGGCGCTGACGGAGGCCGGCTATGTCGGCGAGGACGTCGAAAACATTCTGCTGAAGCTGATCCAGGCCGCGGACTACGACGTCAAGAAGGCCGAGACCGGGATCATCTACATCGACGAGATCGACAAGGTCGCCCGCAAGAGCGAGAACCCGTCGATCACCCGTGATGTCTCCGGCGAGGGCGTCCAGCAGGCCCTGCTGAAGATCTTGGAGGGCACCACCGCCTCCGTACCGCCGCAGGGCGGCCGGAAGCACCCGCACCAGGAGTTCATCCAGATCGACACGACGAACGTGCTGTTCATCGTGGGCGGTGCCTTCTCCGGCCTGGAGAGGATCATCGAGTCCCGGGCGGGTGCCAAGGGCATCGGCTTCGGCGCGACGATCCGTTCCAAGCGCGAGATCGAGGCGAGCGACCAGTTCCAGGAGGTCATGCCGGAGGACCTGGTGAAGTTCGGGATGATCCCCGAGTTCATCGGCCGTCTCCCCGTGCTGACCTCGGTCCACAACCTGGACCGCGAGGCGCTGCTGCAGATCCTCGTCGAGCCGCGCAACGCACTGGTGAAGCAGTACCAGCGGCTGTTCGAACTCGACGGTGTGGAGCTGGACTTCGACCGCCCGGCGCTGGAGGCCATCGCCGACCAGGCGATCCTGCGCGGCACCGGCGCGCGTGGTCTACGGGCCATCATGGAGGAAGTCCTCCAGTCCGTGATGTACGAGGTGCCGTCCCGCAAGGACGTCGCCCGCGTCGTCATCACGGCGGACGTGGTCCGCAACAACGTCAACCCGACGCTGGTCCCGCGCGAGCCGCGCACGATCGGCAAGAACGACGACGGACGGCACGAGAAGTCCGCGTAGCGGCAGCGATACATACGTGAAGGGGCGCCCGGCCGGTCGGCGGGGCGCCCCTTCACGTGTCGCCGCGTGATCAGAGCTTGGTGCGGGACGTGTTGTAGAGCTTGGCGGTCAGGGCGGCCACGTCGTCCTGGGACATGTCCTTGCCGGCCATGGAGAGTGCCACGTCGACACCGAGGACGTTGCCGACCGTGCTGTAGTCGGCCCAGACGCAGACCGGGACCTCGAACTCCTTGGGGCCCTTGGCGGCGGTGCCGTCTCCCTCCTTGTTGATCACCTTCATGTTCTGGCACTTCATCAGTGCGCCGTCGAATCCGGCCGGAGTGACGACCTTGGGGCTGCCGATGAGCTTGACCTCCATCCCCTTGCCGCCCTTCGCGAGCTCCGACTCCGCGTTGCTGAAGGAGTTGTCGATGACCTTCGCCGGGTCGGTGACATCGCCCCAGATACCGGAAAGGGTCACGGTCTTGACCGCGAGCGGATTGTCCGTGGAACCGGCCTGATAGGAGGCACCTGCCTGTTGGGGGTTCTTGATCCCCATGGCCTCGGCCTTGGCCTTCTCGGTGCCGGTCATCGGCCCCGACGGCGCCGAATCGCCGGCGGACTTCTTGTAGCCGTCCAGCGTGGCAGCCGGGGTCAGCTTGTAGCCCTTGGTGCTGTCCGCGACGTCACTGTTGCTGGCGCCGCCCGACGTCAGGAAGTACGCCCCGCCCGCGATGACCGCCAGCGCCACCACGACGACACCGATGATCAGGCCGGTCTTCTTCTTCGGCGGGGCCGGCGGCATCGGGACTTGGCCGTAGGGGGCCTGGCCGTACGGGGCCTGGGGCTGCTGGCCGTACGGGCCCGGCTGCTGGGCCTGTGGGTAGCCGTAGCCCGGCTGGGGCTGCTGCGGAACACCCTGGGGGGCCTGCTGCGGATACCCGTAACCCGGCTGGCCGCCCTGCGGCGGCTGACCGCCGTACGGGCCCGGCTGCTGGCCGTACGGTCCGGGCTGACCCTGCGGCGGCTGGCCCCCGTACGGGCCCGGCTGGTTGTAGCTCATCTGCGCTGTCCCCTCCAGAATGCTCATGCGTTCCGAACATCCTGGCGGAAGCCCCGCTGGCATGGGGCGTCGCGAGCCACACCGTTACTGAACAAACCGGTTTCAGTGCACGACTGTGACGGCCCTAAACTGTCCCCCGTGACCGAGAACACTCAGCAGCAGCCAGCCAGCAACCCCGAACTGCCGACCCAGTACGCGCCGGCCGAAGTAGAGGGGAAGCTGTATGAGCGCTGGGTAGAACGCGGGTACTTCGAAGCGGACGAGCACAGCGACAAGCCGCCGTACAGCATCGTCATCCCGCCGCCGAACGTCACCGGATCCCTGCACCTCGGGCACGCCTTCGAGCACACGCTGATCGACGCCCTCGTCCGACGCAAGCGCATGCAGGGCTATGAGGCGCTGTACCAGCCCGGCATGGACCACGCCGGTATCGCCACCCAGAACGTCGTCGAGCGCGAGCTCGGCAAGGAGGGCAAGTCCCGTCACGACCTGGGCCGGGAGGCCTTCGTCGAGCGCGTCTGGCAGTGGAAGAACGAGTCCGGCGGGCAGATCGCCGGGCAGATGCGCCGTCTCGGCGAAGGCGTCGCCTGGTCGCGTGAGCGCTTCACCATGGACGAGGGCCTGTCCACCGCCGTCCAGACCGTCTTCAAGAAGATGTACGACGACGGGCTGATCTACCGCGCCGAGCGCATCATCAACTGGTGCCCGCGCTGTCTGACCGCGATCTCCGACATCGAGGTCGAGTACCAGGACGACGACGGCGAGCTCGTCGCCATGAAGTACGGCGACGGCGACGCGACCATCGTCGTTGCCACCACTCGCGCCGAGACGATGCTCGGAGACACGGCGGTCGCCGTCCACCCCGACGACGAGCGCTACAAGCACCTGGTCGGCACAGAGATCAGGCTGCCGCTCACCGACCGTACGATCCCCGTCGTCGCCGACCACCACGTCGACCCGGCGTTCGGCACCGGCGCCGTCAAGGTGACGCCCGCGCACGACCCGAACGACTTCGAGATCGGCAAGCGCCACGACCTGCCGTTCCTCACGGTCATGGACGAGCGCGCCGTCATCACCGTCCCCGGCCCCTTCGAGGGCCTGGACCGTCTGGAGGCCCGCTCCGCCATCGTCGGCGCACTGCGCGCCGAGGGGCGGATCGTCACCGAGAAGCGTCCGTACCTCCACTCCGTCGGCCACTGCTCGCGCTGCAAGACCACCATCGAGCCCCGGCTGTCCCTCCAGTGGTGGGTCAAGGTCGCCCCGCTCGCCAAGGCGGCCGGTGACGCCGTCCGCGACGGCAGCGTCAAGATCCACCCGCAGGAGATGGAGAAGCGGTACTTCGACTGGGTCGACAACCTCCACGACTGGACGATCTCGCGCCAGCTCTGGTGGGGCCACCGCATCCCCGTCTGGTACGGCCCGAACGGCGAGGTCGTGTGCGTCGGACCGGACGACGAGGTCCCCACGGGCGAGGGCTGGACGCAGGACAGCGATGTCCTGGACACCTGGTTCTCCTCCGGTCTGTGGCCGTTCTCCACGCTCGGCTGGCCGGAGCGGACCGACAGCCTCGCGAAGTTCTACCCGAACTCCGTCCTCGTCACCGGCTACGACATCCTCTTCTTCTGGGTCGCCCGGATGATGATGTTCGGTCTGTACGTCAACGACGGCACCCCGCCCTTCGAGACCATCGTTCTGCACGGCATGGTCCGCGACGAGTTCGGCAAGAAGATGTCGAAGTCGTTCGGCAACGTCGTCAACCCGCTGGACTGGATGGACAAGTACGGCTCCGACGCGCTGCGCTTCACCTTGGCGCGCGGTGCCAACCCGGGCACCGACGTCCCGATCGGTGAGGAGTGGGTCCAGGGCTCCGCCAAGTTCGCCAACAAGATCTGGAACGCCACCCGCTTCGCCCTGATGAACGGCGCCACGATCGAGGGCGAACTGCCGTCCGCCGACGAGATGTCGGTGACCGACCGCTGGATCCTGTCCCGGCTCAACAAGACCGTCGCCGAAGTCGACGCGTACTACGACGACTTCCAGTTCTCCAAGCTCAGCGAGGCGCTCCGGCACTTCGCCTGGGACGAGGTCTTCGACTGGTACGTCGAGCTGTCCAAGACCACGTTCTTCGCGGGCGGCAAGCCGGCCGAGGTCTCGGGCCGGGTCCTCGGTGAGGTCCTCGACGTGATGCTGCGGCTCCTGCACCCGGTCGTCCCGTTCGTCACCGAGACGCTCTGGACCGCGCTCACCGGCCGCGAGTCCGTCGTCATCGCCGACTGGCCGACCGACTCCGGCTTCCGCGACGACGCGGCCGAGCAGGAGATCGAGCTCGTCCAGCAGGTCGTCACCGAGGTCCGCCGGTTCCGCTCCGACCAGGGCCTGCAGCCCGGCCAGAAGGTCCCGGCCCAGCTCACCCTGACCGGCACGGCGCTCGCCCCGCACGAGGCGGCCATCCGCCAGCTGCTGCGTCTGCAGCCTGCCGGGGACGGCTTCCACGCCACCGCGTCGCTGCCGGTCGCGGGGGCCACCGTCGCCCTCGACCTGTCCGGCACCATCGACGTGGAGGCAGAGCGCAAGCGCCTGACGAAGGACCTGGACGCCGCCGAGAAGGAGAAGGCGCAGGCCAACGCGAAGCTCGGCAACGAGGCGTTCCTGGCCAAGGCCCCGGACAACGTGGTCGACAAGATCCGTGCCCGGCTCACCAAGGCCGACGCGGACATCGCGCGGATCATCGCTCAGCTGGCGAACCTGCCGCAGAGCTGATGACCTGAGTGCGAAGCCCCCGTGTCCCTGACCGACCAGGGGCACGGGGGCTTCGCCGTACGGGTGCCCATTCGTGCCCATTGCCCGGGCGCTGCGCCGGTTGTCCGTCCCGGTCCGTAGACTGGGCCCCGTGAGTGAGCCCCGCCCTTCCGACCGGCACGACGCGTCCGAGTCCGACGACACCTTCGCGGAGATCGTCGACGAAGCGACCCAACGCGACCCCGACCTGGCGGTGATCGAGGCCGGCAGTCGCACCCTGCGCACCGCCTCGGGACCGGTGCCGGGCGACGAGGTCCCCGCCCGCCCCGCCGACCCGGAGGTGGACAAGGCGCTGCGCGCGGTGGAGCAGGAGCTCGCCGGCCGCTGGGGCGAGACCAAACTCGAACCCTCGGTGTCGCGCATCGCCGCACTGATGGACGTGCTCGGCGAGCCGCAGCACGCGTATCCCTCGATCCACATCACCGGCACCAACGGCAAGACGAGCACGGCTCGCATGATCGAGGCCCTGCTCGGCGCATTCGACCTGCGCACCGGCCGCTACACCTCGCCGCACGTCCAGTCGATCACCGAGCGGATCAGCCTGGACGGCTCGCCGATGGACCCCGAGCGGTTCATCGAGACGTACCAGGACATCAAGCCGTACGTCGAGATGGTCGATGCCCAGCAGCCGTACCGGCTCTCCTTCTTCGAAGTGCTGACCGGCATGGCGTACGCGGCCTTCGCCGACGCACCGGTCGATGTCGCGGTCGTCGAGGTCGGCATGGGCGGCAGCTGGGACGCGACGAACGTGATCGACGGCTCGGTCGCCGTCGTCACCCCCATCTCGCTGGACCACACCGACCGGCTCGGTGACACGCCTGCCGAGATCGCCGGTGAGAAGGCCGGGATCATCAAGCAGGGTGCCACGGTCATCCTGGCGCAGCAGCCGGTCGACGCCGCCCAGGTCATGCTGAAGAAGGCCGTGGAGGTCGACGCCACGGTCGCGCGCGAGGGCATGGAGTTCGGCGTCGTCTCCCGCGAGATGGCGGTCGGCGGCCAGCTGCTGACCCTGCGCGGCCTCGGTGGCGAGTACGAGGAAATCTTCCTCCCGCTGTACGGCGCCCACCAGGCGCACAACGCGGCGGTGGCGCTCTCCGCGGTCGAGGCCTTCTTCGGCATCGGCGCCGAGCAGTCCGGCTCGCTCGACCACGACACGATCCGCCGGGCCTTCGCGTCGGTGCGCTCGCCCGGCCGCCTCGAAGTCGTACGGAGCAGCCCGACCGTCGTCCTGGACGCCGCCCACAACCCGGCAGGTGCCCGCGTCACCGCCGACGGGCTGTCCGAGGCGTTCGGCTTCTCCCGGCTGATCGGCGTGGTCGGCGCCAGCGACGACAAGGACGTCCGGGGGCTCCTCGAAGCCTTCGAGCCGATCTTCGCCGAGGTCGTCATCACGCAGAACTCCACCGGCCGCGCGATGAACGCCGACGCACTGGCCGCCGTCGCGGTCGATGTCTTCGGCGGCGACCGCGTCCAGGTCGAGCCGCGCCTCGACGACGCGCTGGAGGCGGCGATCACCCTCGCCGAGGAGGAGGACGAGTACGCGGGCGCCGGCGTCCTCGTCACCGGTTCCGTGATCACGGTCGGCGAGGCCCGGCTGCTTCTGGGAAGGCACTGACCCTGTGCGTACGCTCTGTGCATCGACGCTGATCGGTGAGTTCTTCGTGATCGGCTTCGCCGGACTGGTCGCCATGAAGTCCGACGACCTGTCGAACGCCACCGTCTGGACGGTCTGCGGCATCGGCATGCTGCTGTCCGTCCTGCTCTGCGGCGTGATCACCCGCCCCGGCGGGGTGCAGCTCGGCTGGGTGCTGCAGATCGCGCTGGTCGCCGGCGGGTTCTTCATCCCGATGATGTACATCCTCGGTCTGCTCTTCGGCGCCCTGTGGTGGGCCTCGGTGCACTACGGGCGCAAGATCGACGAGGCCAAGGCCCGCTGGGCGGCGCAGGAAACGGCCACCGAGGCCCCGGCGGCCGGCTGAAGCCGGTCACGGCGGGCAAACCCGGCCGCCGGCCCGTCCGCGTACCCCTGTAATCTCGCCTCACCGCACCCGCATGCCTTCAAGGAGCCGCACATGACTCAGCGCACCCTCGTCCTTCTCAAGCCCGACGCCGTCCGGCGTGGGCTGATCGGCGAGATCGTCGGCCGGATCGAGCGCAAGGCCGGCTGGCAGGTCACCGCGCTGGAGCTGCGCACGCTGGACCGTGCGACCCTGGAGCAGCACTACGCCGAGCACGTCGGCCGCCCGTTCTACGAGCCGCTCGTCGAGTTCATGCAGTCCGGCCCGGTCGTCGTCCTGGTGGCCGAGGGCGAGCGGGTCATCGAAGGCGTCCGCGCCCTGGCCGGCCCGACCGACCCGATCGCCGCCGCGCCCGGATCGATCCGTGGCGACTTCGGGACGATCACCCGCGAGAACCTCATCCACGCCTCGGACTCCGAGGAGTCCGCGGAGCGAGAGCTGAAGCTGTTCTTTCCGGGACTTTCCTGACTTCGGATCAGCCGATCAGCGCTCATGACCTGGGGCGACCGAAGTAATTCGGTCGCCCTCCGGCATATGGCCGCCGATCGGGGGAACGCATCCCTCCGACGTAGCGTCACCATGAGTGGAACGACCACCCGTTCCGCCCACACTGGCGAAGGCCCCTCGCGCGGTGTCCGTGCATACGGCACTACGATGGAATCTTCCACGCCCGCAGCGCTCACCTCGCCTACCAAAAACAAGCCGCCATCGCTTTCTTGGGAAGGCCCGACGCATCCTCATGGGGAACAAGGGGAACTCAATGTCGTTCATCGGCCGTGACATGGCTATCGACCTCGGGACTGCCAACACGCTGGTGTACGTCAGGGGGCGCGGCATCGTTCTGAACGAGCCGTCCGTCGTGGCCATCAACACCAACACCGGCGGCATCCTGGCGGTCGGCTCCGAGGCCAAGAAGATGATCGGGCGTACGCCGGGCAACATCGTTGCCGTGCGGCCCCTGAAGGACGGCGTGATCGCCGACTTCGAGATCACGGAGCGGATGCTCCGCTACTTCATCCTGAAGATCCACAAGCGCCGCTACCTGGCCCGGCCGCGGGTCGTCGTCTGCGTGCCCTCCGGTATCACCGGGGTCGAGCGACGCGCCGTCATCGAGGCGTCGACGCAGGCCGGCGCGCGCCAGGTGCACATCATCGAGGAGCCGATGGCCGCGGCCATCGGCTCGGGCCTGCCGGTCCACGAGGCCACCGGCAACATGGTCGTCGACATCGGCGGCGGCACCACCGAGGTCGCGGTCATCTCGCTCGGCGGAATCGTCACTGCCCAGTCGATCCGGGTCGCCGGCGACGAGCTGGACAACGCGATCATCCAGCACATCAAGAAGGAGTACTCGCTCCTCCTCGGTGAGCGGACCGCCGAACAGATCAAGATCACCATCGGCTCGGCGTACGAGATGGACAAGGAAGAGCACACCGAGATCCGCGGCCGCGACCTGGTCTCCGGACTGCCCAAGACCGTGGTCATCTCCGCCGCGGAGGTCCGCAAGGCCATCGAGGAGCCGGTCAACGCGATCGTCGACGCCGTGAAGACGACGCTCGACAAGTGCCCGCCGGAGCTGTCCGGCGACGTCATGGACCGCGGCATCGTCCTCACCGGCGGCGGCGCGCTGCTGCGCGGACTGGACGAGCGGCTGCGCCGCGAGACCGGCATGCCCATCCACATCGCCGAGGACCCGCTGGACTCGGTGGCGCTCGGATCCGGCAAGTGTGTCGAGGAGTTCGAGGCGCTCCAGCAGGTGTTGGACGCTCAGCCCCGTAGGTAATACCGGGTCGACAACACAGCGGTCCGCCGTACGGGCGCTGCCACCCCGTACGGCGGATCGTTGATATACAGACACGAACATTCCGACGAGGAAGGCACGGCCGCCGCACGTGAGGGACACACGAGAGAGCCGGCTGCTCCTGGTGCTGCTGATCGCCATCGCATTCGCACTGATTACGGTGGACATCCGCGGCGGCGAGGAGTCACCGGTCGACGGCGCCCGGCAGGCCGCCGCAACGGCCTTCGGGCCGGTCGAGAAAGGCGTCGCGGCAGCCGTCGATCCGGTGGGCAACGCCATAGGGGCGATCCGCGCCTCCGGTGCACGACACGATCGGATCGCCACCCTGGAACAGCAGAACGCCGCGCTGAAGGCGAAGCTGGGCAGCGATGACCGCAACCGCAACCGGGTCCGCGAACTCGACAAGTTGCTGAAGAAGTCGTCCGCCGGTCAATACGGCATCAAAGCTGCCGAAGTCATCGCCATAGGAGCGGCCCAGGGTTTCTCCTGGACCGTCACGATCGACGCCGGCTCCGACGACGGCCTCAAGCGCGACATGACCGTCATCAACGGCGACGGGCTCGTCGGCCGGGTCACCACAGTCGGCCCGGGCACCGCGACGGTGCTCCTCGCCAGCGACCCCGACTTCACCGTCGGCACCCGGATGGAGAAGACGGACGAGCTCGGCTTCGCCACCGGCCAGGGCGACCGCCCGCTGTCCGTGCAGTTCCTCAACGGCAAGGCCAAGGTGAAGAAGGGCGACCGGCTGGTCACCTTCGGCTCCAGCAAGGACAAGCCTTTCGTGCCGGGCGTCCCGGTCGGTGAGGTCGTCCGCGTCGACCCGTCGGGCGGTGACCTCACCCGTACCGTCTACGTCCGCCCGTATGTCGCCTTCAGCAGGCTCGACATCGTCGGCATCGTCGTCCAGGCACCGCGCGAGGACCCCCGCGACATGGTCCTGCCGAAGAAGCCCGAGAAGCCGAAGCCCACCCCGACGGTCACCGTCACGATCTCGCCCAACGGCGACATCGTCGACACCAACGGCAAGGTGGTCGGGAACGTCAACGGGACCCCCAGCGGGAGCCCGAACCCCACCGGATCCACCGGCAACGCGGTCAACGAGCAGAGGTAGAGCTGATCCCCATGCGTTTCAACCGGACTCTGCTCTCCACCGCCCTGGTCGTGATCGCCCTCGTCATCCAGGTCTCCGTACTCGCCCGCCTGCAGCTCCCCGGCGCCGTCCCCGACCTGCTGCTCCTCGTCGTCCTCGGTCTGGCCTTCGTGTACGGACATGTCGCCGGCGCGCTGATCGGTTTCGGCGCGGGACTCCTCGCCGACCTGGCACCGCCCGCCGACCACGCCGCCGGACGGTACGCCCTGGTCCTCTGTGTCATCGGTTATTTCGCCGGACTTGCCCGGCCGGACAACGGCCGGCTCAAGTCCGCGTTCGTCCCGATGGCCGCGGTCGTGGCCGCCGCGATCGGATCGACCCTGCTGTACGCGCTCGTCGGCGCCCTCGTCGGGGACACCGCCGCCCGCCATGTCGGCCTCGGCAGCCTGCTGTTCACCGCGGCCGTCTACGATCTGCTCCTCGCGCCGTTCACCGTTCCACTGATCATGGCGCTCGCCAGACGCACCGAGAACGATCCGCTCTCCGAGTCCTCCAGCGGCGGCGACATGGCCGCGGGCTGGCTGTCCTCCGGCACCGGACTCAGGATCGGCGGCCAGCGCGGCGGACTGCGTTTGAAGGTTGCCCGCAGCCGAGCGGCACGGGCCGGACGGATCAAGGGAGTCAAGCGACTGTGAGGCTGCACCTCGCCGGGGACACCCCCGGGACCTCCAGCCCGACCACTACCGGGGGCGCCCCGTGAGCAACATCCCGGAGACGGGCCGGACCCAGCGGGTTCAGATCCGGCTCGTCATCATCCAGGTCCTCGTCTTCTCCCTGCTGCTGACGCTCGGCGGCCGCCTCTGGTACCTCCAGATCCGCAACGGCCAGGAGTACACCGACGAGGCGAAGAACAACCACGTCCAGCAGGTCGTCCAGCCCGCAGTCCGCGGCTCCATCCTCGACGCGCGCGGAGTGCCCCTCGCCGACAACGAGACCCGCCTCGTCGTCTCCGCCAACCGCACCGATCTGATGAAGATGGACGACGACGGCAAGGGCGTCCTGACCCGGCTCGCCGATGTGCTCGGCATGAAGCCGAAGGACGTCTTCGACAAGATCCGGCTCTGCGACGCGAAGACGCCGCAGCCCTGCTGGAACGGTTCGCCGTACCAGCCGATCCCGGTCACCGACGAGGCCACCACCCAGCAGGCCCTCCAGATCCGCGAACGTGCCGAGGACTTCCCCGGCATCACCGCCGAACCCACCGCCGTACGCCGCTACCCCGCACCCGGCAAGGCCAACACCGCCCAGGTCCTCGGCTACCTCTCGCCCGTCACCGACGAAGAGATCACCAAGGCCCAGGACACCGACTCGCCGTACCTCCGCTCCGACCAGGTCGGCCGCTCCGGCCTGGAGCGCACGTACGACAAGGAACTGCGCGGCAAGGCGGGCGTCACCCGCTACGAGGTCGACAACCTCGGCCGGGTCATCGGCCAGGCGAAGGACGACGAGGCCGAGCCCGGATCGAGCGTCGTCACCTCCATCGACGCCCGGGTCCAGGCCGTCGCCGAGTACGAGCTGAACGACGCGATGAAGGTCGCCCGCACCCAGTTCGACAAGAACACCAACGAGAACTACAAGGCCGACTCCGGCGCCGTCGTCGTCATGGAAGCCAAGACCGGCCGCGTCGTCGCGATGGCCTCCCTGCCCAATTACGACCCCAACGCCTGGGTCGGTGGCATCTCGGGCAAGGACTACGCCCGGATGACCAGCAAGAAGTCCAACTATCCGCTGCTCAACCGGGGCATCCAGGGCCAGGCCGCACCGGGCTCGATCTTCAAGGTCGTCTCGACCGCGGCCTCCATCCAGGCGGGCTACCCGTTCGACGGCCACTACACCTGCGGCAGCTCGTACACCGCCGAAGGCCACACCTACAAGAACTTCGAATCGCAGAGCCACGGCCCGATCACCCTGGGCCAGGCACTCGAGGTCTCCTGCGACACCGTCTTCTACGCCCTCGGCTACCAGCAGTGGCAGAAGGACGGCGGGATGAAGCCCAAGAAGAACGCCAAGGACTGGTTCTTCAAGACCGCCCACCAGTTCGGCCTCGGCAAGGAGACCGGCATCGACCTCCCCAACGAGGTCACCGGCCGTGTCCCCGACCGCCAGTGGAAGAAGGACTTCTGGAAGGCCAACAAGGACACCTGGTGCGAGCAGGGCAAGAAGTGGCCCAAGAAGAAGGACTTCAACACCGTGCTCGCCCACGAGAACTGCCTCGAAGGCATGAAGCTGCACGCCTATGACTCGATCAACTACTCCATCGGCCAGGGCGACACCCTCGTCACCCCGATCCAGATGGCGACCATCTACGCCGCCATCAGCAACGGCGGCACGCTCTACGACCCGACCGTCGGCAAGGCGATCGTCAGCCCCGACGGCAAGCACGTCAGCATGATCGGACCCAAATCGCACGGCAAGCTGCCGGTCAGCGCCAAGTCCCTGAAGGAGATGGAGGGGGCGCTGGCGGGCGTCGCGACCCGCGGTACCGCCGCCTGGAGGTTCGGCGGCTGGCCGCAGGACAAGATCCCGATGCACGCCAAGACGGGCACGGCCGAGGTCTACGGCAAGCAGACGACCTCGTGGTTCGCCACGTACACCAAGGACTACTCGATCGTCATGACGATCTCCCAGGGTGGTACGGGCTCCGGCGCCTCCGGGCCTGCCGTCCGCAACATCTACGACGCGCTCTACGGACTCGACGACTCCGGCAAACAGGACCTCAAGAAGGCGCTGCTGCCCACCCCGCAGAAGTCCCTGCCCAAGATCCAGCACGACGGCTCGATCGACACCCCGACGATCAAGCCCTACGACCCGGACTCGCAGAAGGTCCCGGAGGAGCAGACACTCGCCGCGGTGCTCGGGAGGCGCGACTGATGTCCGGCTTCTCCGTCTCCCGGTACGCCCCCAAGCGCTCCGCCTGGGGCCGGCTCACCGCCCGCGACTCCGTCGTACGGCGGCTCGACTGGCCGCTCCTCGGCTCCGCCATCGCGCTCTCCCTCATCGGCACCGCCCTGGTCTACTCCGCGACCCGCGGCCGCGACGCCCTCACCCACGGGGACCCGTACTACTTCCTGCTCCGGCACGCCCTCAACACCGGTATCGGCTTCGCCCTGATGGTCGGCACGATCTGGCTCGGCCACCGCACCCTGCGCGGCGCCGTCCCGATCCTCTACGGCCTCTCGGTGCTCCTGGTTCTCGCCGTACTCACCCCGCTCGGCGCCACCGTCAACGGCGCCCACGCCTGGATCATCATCGGCGGCGGCTTCTCCCTGCAGCCGTCCGAGTTCACCAAGATCACCATCATCCTCGGCATGGCGATGATCCTCGCCGCCCGCGTCGACGCGGGCGACCAGGTGCACCCCGACCACCGGACCGTCGCCAAGGCACTGGGCCTCGCGCTCCTGCCGATGGTGATCGTCATGGGAATGCCGGACCTCGGCTCCGTCATGGTCATGGCCGTCATCGTGCTCGGCGTGCTCCTCGCCTCCGGGGCGTCGAACCGCTGGATCTTCGGCCTTCTCGGCGCGGGCATCGCCGGAGCCGTCGCCGTCTGGCAGCTCGGCCTGCTCGACGACTACCAGATCGCCCGCTTCGCCGCCTTCGCCAACCCGGCGCTCGACCCGGCGGGCGTCGGCTACAACACCAACCAGGCCCGCATCGCGATCGGCTCCGGCGGACTCGCCGGCACCGGCCTCTTCCAGGGCACCCAGACCACCGGCCAGTTCGTCCCCGAGCAGCAGACCGACTTCGTCTTCACCGTCGCAGGCGAAGAGCTCGGCTTCCTCGGCGCCGGACTGATCCTCGTCCTGCTCGGGATCGTCCTGTGGCGCGCCTGCCGGATCGCCCGCGAGACCACCGAGCTGTACGGCACGATCGTCGCCGCCGGAATCATCGCCTGGTTCGCCTTCCAGGCCTTCGAGAACATCGGCATGACGCTCGGCATCATGCCCGTCGCCGGACTCCCTCTGCCCTTCGTGTCGTACGGAGGGTCGTCCATGTTCGCCGTCTGGGTGGCCATCGGACTGCTCCAATCGATCAGGATGCAGCGGCCGATAACGGCCTGAGCAGGTGACCCATCCGCCGGGCCCCCTGCCCGACGGCGGCAAACGCGTCTAGATTCAATGCATGGCGGACTCGAAGCGCGAGATCGAGCGGAAGTACGAAGCCACCGTCGACACCCGGCTCCCCGACCTCACCCGGGTGGCCGGGGTCACGGCCGTGGACCACCGCGGCGTCATGGAACTCGACGCCGTCTACTACGACACCGAGGACCAGCGGCTCGCCGCCGACTCACTCACTCTGCGCCGCCGCACCGGCGGCGACGACGCGGGCTGGCACCTCAAATTCCCCGTCGCGTCCGGCATCCGCGACGAGATCCGGGCCCCGCTCTCCGACACCATCCCGCGCAGCCTCGGCGCACTGCTGCGCTCCCGGGTGAGGGAGGCAGAACTTCTCCCCGTGGTCCGGCTGCTCTCCGCCCGCGACGTCCACCATCTGCTCGGCCCCGACGGGTCGCTCCTCGCCGAACTCAGCGTCGACGAGGTCCGGGCCGTCCGGCTCGCGGGCGGCAGCGGCACAGCGGCCTGGACGGAGATCGAGGTCGAACTCGCCGACGAGGGCGACCCCGCCTTCCTCGACGCCGTCGAGCACCGGCTCCGCAAGGCCGGCGTACGACCGTCCGCATCGGCTTCCAAACTGGCCCGGGCCCTCGCCGAGACAGCCCCGAAGAAGCAGCGCACCGCGAAGAAGACCGCACCACGGCCCCGGACGGCGGGCGACCACGTCATGGCCTACGTGCGCGACCAGATCACCGCCGTGGTCGCCCTCGACCCCGCCGTACGCCGCGATCTCCCCGACTCCGTGCACCAGATGCGGGTCGCCACCCGCAGACTGCGCAGCGCCTTCAGGACGTACCGGAAGATCCTCGACCGCACCGTCACCGATCCCGTCGGCGACGAGCTGAAATGGCTGGCGGCCGAGCTCGGCATCGACCGCGACCAGGAAGTCCTCGACGAACGCCTGCGCGCCCGGATCGCCGATCTGCCCCGCACCCTGCTCCTCGGCCCCGTCCGCAGCCGGCTGCGGATCTGGTCCGTGGCCCACCGGAGCGGCTCCCGGCGCCGGACCGTCGGCGTACTCGACGGCAAGCGCTACCTGGCCCTGCTGGAATGCCTCGACGCGCTCCAGGCCGCCCCGCCGCTGCTGCCCGCCGCGGCCCAGGCCCCCGAGGACGCACTGCCCCGCGCCGTGCTGCGGGACTACGAACGCCTCGCCACCCGCATCGGCCACGCCCTGGAACTCCGGCCCGGCCCCGACCGCGACCTCGCCATGCACGACGCCCGCAAGGCGGCGAAACGCGCCCGGTACGCGGGGGAGGCGGCGACCGCCGCGCTGGGCCGCCCCGCCAAGAAGTTCGCCCGGCGGATGAAGGCCGTACAGACCGTGCTCGGCGACCACCAGGACAGCGTCGTCGCCCGCGACGCCCTGCGCACACTGGCCGCCCAGGCGCACGCCGCGGGGGAGTCCGCATTCACCTGGGGACTCTTGTACGGGCACGAGGAGGCGACCGCCGCCGCCCGCGAACAGGAGCTTCCCGAGGTGTGGGAAAGTGCGTCCCGGCCGAAATTGCGGGCGGCGCTGGAAAGCTGAGCGCCGGGGTACGCTGGATGGTCACTCCTGCCGGCTCTCGAAAGTTCGCGATGTCTGTCGAATCGGTCTTCCCACAGCTCGAAGCTCTGCTCCCGCATGTGCAGAAGCCCATCCAGTACGTCGGCGGTGAGCTGAACTCCACCGTCAAGCCGTGGGACGAGTGCGACGTCCGCTGGGCTCTGATGTACCCGGACGCGTACGAGGTCGGACTGCCCAACCAGGGCGTGATGATTCTTTACGAGGTGCTCAACGAGCGTGACGGCGTCATGGCCGAGCGCACCTACAGCGTCTGGCCGGACCTCGAAGAGCTGATGCGCGAGCACAAGGTTCCGCAGTTCACCGTGGACAGCCACCGTCCGGTGAAGGCGTTCGACGTCTTCGGGCTGAGCTTCTCCACCGAACTCGGCTACACCAACATGCTCACCGCCCTGGACCTCGCGGGCATCCCCCTCGACGCCCGGGACCGCGGCCTCGACGACCCGATCGTCCTCGCGGGCGGCCACGCCGCCTTCAACCCCGAGCCGATCGCGGAGTTCATCGACTGCGCGGTCACCGGCGACGGCGAGCAGGCGGTCCTGGAGATCACCGAGATCATCCGCGGCTGGAAGGCCGAGGGCCGCCCCGGCGGGCGCGAGGAGGTGCTGTTCCGGCTCGCGAAGACCGGTGGCGTCTACGTACCGCGGTTCTACGACGTCGAGTACCTCCCGGACGGCCGCATCGGCCGCGTCGTGCCGAACAAGTCGGGCGTGCCGTGGCGGGTCTCCAAGCACACCGTCATGGATCTCGACGAGTGGCCGTACCCGAAGCAGCCCCTCGTCCCTCTCGCCGAGACCGTCCATGAGCGGATGTCCGTCGAGATCTTCCGCGGCTGCACCCGCGGCTGCCGCTTCTGCCAGGCCGGCATGATCACGCGCCCCGTGCGGGAGCGAAGCATCACCGGCATCGGCGAAATGGTCGAGAAGGGTCTCAAGGCGACCGGCTTCGAGGAGGTCGGCCTGCTGTCCCTGTCCTCCGCGGACCACAGTGAGATCGGCGACATCGCCAAGGGCCTCGCCGACCGGTACACCGAGGACAAGATCGGCCTCTCGCTGCCCTCCACCCGCGTCGACGCGTTCAACGTCGACCTGGCCAACGAGCTGACTCGCAACGGCCGCCGCTCGGGCCTCACGTTCGCCCCCGAGGGCGGGTCCGAGCGCATGCGCAAGGTCATCAACAAGATGGTCTCGGAAGAGGACCTCATCCGGACCGTCGCCACCGCGTACGGCAACGGCTGGCGCCAGGTGAAGCTGTACTTCATGTGCGGCCTGCCCACCGAGACCGATGAGGACGTCCTCCAGATCGGCGACATGGCGGTCAACGTCATTGCCAAGGGCCGTGAGGTCTCCGGGCAGAACGACATCCGCTGCACCGTCTCCATCGGCGGCTTCGTACCCAAGCCGCACACCCCGTTCCAGTGGGCCCCGCAGCTCAGCGCCGAGGAGACCGACGCCCGCCTGGAGAAGCTGCGCGACAAGATCCGCGGCGACAAGAAGTACGGCCGCTCGATCGGCTTCCGCTACCACGACGGCAAGCCCGGCATCGTCGAGGGCCTGCTCTCGCGCGGCGACCGCCGCATCGGCTCCGTCATCCGCGCCGTCTACGAGGCCGGCGGCCGCTTCGACGGCTGGCGCGAGCACTTCTCGTACGACCGCTGGATGGCCTGCGCCGAGAAGACGCTCCCCGAGTTCGGGGTGGACGTCGACTGGTACACCACCCGTGAGCGCACGTACGAGGAAGTCCTGCCCTGGGACCACCTGGACTCCGGTCTCGACAAGGAGTGGCTCTGGGAGGACTGGCAGGACTCGCTCGACGAGACCGAGGTCGAGGACTGCCGCTGGACCCCGTGCTTCGACTGTGGCGTGTGCCCGCAGATGGACACCCATATCCAGGTCGGCCCGACCGGCAAGAAGCTCCTTCCGCTGACGGTCGTGAAGTAACGCCGGACGTCAGCGCTCGGGTGACAGCTCGATGACGAAGACCCGGTCCGGGAAACCCTGGGCCGGGTCTTCGCGTCCTGTCCGGCATGGACCAGGAGAAGCGGCCCCGCGCATACGGCAACCACCAGGCGCCCGCGCACTACGAGTCCGGCGACGGCTGTCTGACCACGCTCATCAGGATTCCGGTACGGATCGTGGTGCTCGTGGTCGTCCTGCCCGTACGGATGGTCTGGGACGCGCTCGTCGCCACCGCCCGCGGCGCCGACCGGGTGCTGCTGCGCCCCGCCGGACGGGCGCTGGCGTGGCTCCTCCGGGTCCTCGTGGTGATCCCGCTGGTCCGGCTGTACGAGTCGGTCCTCACCCCGCTCGGGCACGGGCTGCGGTGGCTGGCCACGGTGATTGGACAGAGCATTCTGTGGCTGGGCGCGGCCGTCTTCGTGTGGCCGTGGGTGGCGCTGTGGCGGTACGTGGTCGTGCCCGTGGTCCGGTACGGGATCGTGGCGCCGGCCGGCTGGCTCTACGAGTCGCTCCTCACCCCGGTCGGGCACGGGCTGCGCCAGGTGTACCGCGCACTGCTCATCCCCGTCGGACGGGGCGTCGCCGCCGTGATCGGCTGGGTACTCACCGCTCTCTTCGTGTGGCCGGTGGTCGGGGTGTGGCAGTACGTCCTGGTGCCGCTCGCGCTCGCCCTCGGCCGGCTCATGGAGAACATGATCGTGGCGCCGCTGGTCTGGACGTACCGGAAACTGCTCACACCGCTCGGCCACGGCATCGCCTGGCTGGCCGGCATGGTGGCGAGCGGGGTCGCCGCGGCGGCCCGGGGGCTGGGCGCAGCCGTCGCCTGGCTGGTCATGACGGTGCTCATCACCCCCGTGGGGTGGATCTGGCGGCGGGTCCTCGCCCCGGTCGGCCGGGAGATCGTCGCCGCGATCGGTGTCGCCTGGCGCGTCGCCGGGTATCTCTCGCGGGCCGTCGGCCGCGCTCTCGCCTGGCTGGCGTGGCATCTCATCGGCGCCCCGGTGGCCTGGACCTACCGCACCGTGTGCACGCCCGTCGGACATTTCGTACGCGACATGGTCTGGGCCCCGGCCAGACGCGCCGCTGTCGAGGCGGGACGCGCGGCCCGTGACGCCCTGCGCACCGCACGCGAGACCGTGCGCCAGGCCCGCCGTGACGCATGGCGGGCGCTGGTCGGCGAGGGCCCGGTCCCCGAGCCCCGGGAACCGGTGGCCCCCCTTGCGCGTACTCTGGGTAGTACAACGACTGTGCCCAGCGCGGCGCCCGAACCAGAGATCACCCTGCGAAAGCAGGGGTGAGCCGGACCGGACACCCCAGGGTCACCCGTATTTCGAGGGCGGCGTGCCACCGCGTCCGCTCCGCACCGAGGAGAAGAACCACTGGGCAAGCGACAGCCCGAAGGCCCGCCGCCCGCACCGGCAGTGCAGCGCATCCGACTGCGCTACACCAAGCGCGGCCGCCTCCGGTTCACCAGCCACCGCGACTTCCAGCGCGCCTTCGAGCGGGCGCTGCGCCGCGCCGAGGTGCCCATGGCGTACTCGGCGGGCTTCACCCCGCACCCCAAGGTGTCGTACGCCAATGCCGCACCCACCGGCACGGGCAGCGAGGCCGAGTTCCTGGAGATCGCCCTCACCGAGTCGCGGGACCCCGACACGTTGCGCGAACTGCTCGACGAGTCGCTCCCGGACGGCCTCGACATCACCGATGCCGTGGAGGCCCGCACCTCGGGGCTCGCCGAGCGGCTGACCGCCTCCGTCTGGGAGATGCGGCTCGACGGGGTCCCGTTCGAGGACGCCGAGAAGGCCGTCGCCGGTTTCCTCGGCGCCGAGACCGTCGAGGTCCAGCGCCGCACGAAGAACGGCATGCGGACCTTTGACGCCCGCGCCGCCGTCGCGGATCTGGAAGCCGTCGATCTCCGGGCTGATAGGCCGGGGGACAAGCCCTGTGCGATACTGCGGCTGGTTGTTCGGCACGTGACACCTGCCGTGCGACCTGACGACGTCCTGTCCGGTCTCCGCGTTGTGGCCGACCTGGCGCCGCCGGTCCCCGCAGCGGTGACCAGGCTGGCGCAGGGGCTCTTCGACGAGGAGTCCGGCACGGTGACCGACCCGCTCGCGCCCGACCGCGAGGCAGCCCCGACCGTGCTACCCACGGCCACCGGGACCGCCGTCGCGACGGCGCCGGAAGGTGCAGGTTCCGCGTAAGGCGGTCGTTGTAGCGCAGTCCCCGGACTCGGGAGCCACCTGGGTCGGGCCGCGCGCTGACCCATAAGACTTTCGCCAGGCCGTGCGTATATCGCGTACGGAACCGGCGAGCCAGACATTCAGCTCCCGTGCGGCGCCCGCGCCCCGGACGGCGGTTCCGCGTTTCTCATGCGGACCGTGCCGGACCGGAATCAGGCGCGGCGCCCGGGAGCGTGACGGGAGAACCGCCCGCATGCTCGAACCGATCGAGCCCGGCACGACCGGGAACGCCGAAGAGAACAACACCCCCGGGGACAAGCTGCCGCCGCGCCGCAGGCGCCGTGCCGCTTCCCGCCCGGCCGGCCCGCCGTCCGGCGCCGCCGGCTCGGAGGCTGCCGCGCCGGCCATACCGGCCGATGACGCCGCAGTGTCCGACACCACCGTCGCCGCCGACGAGGCGGAAGCCGCGCCGCCGGCGCGTACCCGTCGCCGTGCGGTCCGCAAGGCGACCGCTCCCGCAGGTGCGCCGCAGGCCGCCGAGGTCGTGGAGGCCGCCGCGAGCGCTGCCCCCGCAGAGGCTGCGGAGACCGCCCCGGCCGCAGAGACCACCGAGACCGCTGAGGCGCCGCGTGCGCGTCGCCGGGCGACCCGTAAGGCGACCGCTTCGGCGGGTGCGCCGAAGGCCGAGAAGACCGCCGAGGTCACCGAGGTCACCGAGGTCGCGGAGATCGCCGAGACTGCCCCGGCCGCCGAGATCACAGAGGCCGCTGAGGCGCCGCGTGCGCGTCGCCGGGCGTCCCGCAAGGCCACCGCTCCCGCAGGTGCTCCGCCGGCCGCCGAGGCCGTGGAGGTCGTCGAGACCACCCTGGCCGTCGAGACCGAGGCGCCCGCGCAGCCCGCCGTCACCGAGCCCGTCGAGGCCGAGGCGCCCCGTGGCCGTACCCGTCGCCGGGCATCTGCTCCGGCCGGTGCGCCGCAGGCCGCGTCGACCGACACCGGGACTGCTGAGACCGAGGAGGCCGCACCGGCCGCCGAGGCCGCTGAGCCGGAGGCCCCGCGCGGCCGTCGTCGGGCGGTCCGCAAGGCGACCGCTCCGGCGGGTGCGCCGCAGGCCGCCGAGGCCGTTGCCCCTGTCGAGATCGTCGCCGAGGCCCCGGTCGAGGCCGCTGTCGCCGAGGAGCCGGCCGCAGAGCCGGAGGAGGCGGCCGAGAGCGCCGCGCCGCGTGGCCGTCAGCGCCGCCGGGCCACCGCCGCCGCGGGCAGGCCGGAGTTCACCGGCAAGGTCGAGGAGCCCGCCAGCAAGAGCCGTCGCGCGACGCGCCCGGCCGTGGCCGTCTTCCAGGCGCCGGTCTTCGCCGAGCCGATGTTCCAGACCCCGGAGACCGCCGCGGCCGCCGCGGCCGCCGGCACCACCTCGCGCTACGACGAGGCCGAGGATGAGATCGAGACGGTCGAGGAGACCGCCGCGACCGACGAGGCCGCTGCCGAGGCGGCCCCGGTCGCCGAGCCCGCGCCGCAGGCCGGTTCCCGCCGTCGTCGCCGCCGTCGCGGCGAGGCCGCCGAGACCGAGCCGGCCGCCGAGCGGACGCCCGCCCCCGCCGCCCCGGCGGAGGAGCCGGCCGAGGCCGAGCACGAGCTGGAGGGCGAAGGCGAGGCCGAGGGCGACGAGTCGGACGAGTACGGGGACAGGCCCTCGCGCCGTCGCCGTCGCGGTGGCCGTCGCCGTCGCCGTGGTGAGTCGACCGAGGCGGAAGAAGCCGCGGAGCAGCACGCCGACGAGCACGCCGCCGACACGTCCGAGGACGAGCACGAGGGTGCTCACGAGGGCGACGAGGAGGAGGAAGAGGACCACGAGCTGTCCGGTTCCAGCAGCAGTCGCCGTCGCCGTCGCCGTCGTCGTCGCAGCGGTGACGCCTCGCCCGAGGCCGAAGCCGGTCCGGACGACCCGGAGCGTACGGTCGTCAAGGTCCGTGAGCCCCGGAAGAAGGAGGCCGAGCGCGAGCCCGGCACCGGCTTCGACGAGGTCCAGTCCATCAAGGGCTCGACCCGTATGGAGGCGAAGAAGCAGCGCCGCCGCGAAGGCCGTGAGCAGGGCCGCCGTCGCGTCCCGATCATCACGGAGGCGGAGTTCCTGGCCCGCCGCGAGGCCGTCGAGCGCGTGATGGTCGTCCGTCAGAACGGCGAACGCACCCAGATCGGCGTCCTCGAGGACGACGTGCTCGTCGAGCACTACGTCAACAAGGAGCAGGCCAGCAGCTACGTCGGCAACGTCTACCTGGGCAAGGTGCAGAACGTACTGCCGTCCATGGAGGCTGCCTTCGTCGACATCGGCAAGGGCCGCAACGCCGTCCTGTACGCCGGTGAGGTCAACTTCGAGGCGCTCGGCATGGCCCATGGGCCGCGCCGGATCGAGACCGCGCTGAAGTCCGGCCAGTCCGTCCTCGTCCAGGTGACGAAGGACCCGATCGGCCACAAGGGCGCCCGCCTGACCAGCCAGGTCTCGCTGCCCGGCCGTTACCTGGTCTATGTGCCCGAGGGCTCGATGACCGGTATCAGCCGCAAGCTGCCCGACACGGAGCGCGCCCGGCTGAAGACCATCCTCAAGAAGATCGTCCCCGAGGACGCGGGCGTCATCGTGCGCACCGCCGCCGAGGGTGCGAGCGAGGACGAGCTGCGCCGCGATGTCGAGCGGCTGCAGCAGCAGTGGGAGGACATCCAGAAGAAGTCGAAGAGCAACGGCAGTGCCAACGCGCCGACGCTGCTCTACGGCGAGCCGGACATGACGGTCCGAGTCGTCCGCGACATCTTCAACGAGGACTTCTCGAAGGTCATCGTCAGTGGTGACGACGCGTGGGAGACCATCCACGGTTACGTCGACCACGTCGCCCCCGACCTGACGGACCGGCTGTCGAGGTGGACCTCCGAGGTCGACATCTTTGCGACCTACCGGATCGACGAGCAGCTGATGAAGGCACTGGACCGCAAGGTCTGGCTGCCCAGCGGCGGCTCGCTGGTGATCGACAAGACCGAGGCGATGGTCGTCGTCGACGTCAACACCGGCAAGTTCACCGGTCAGGGCGGCAACCTCGAGGAGACCGTCACCAGGAACAACCTGGAGGCGGCCGAGGAGATCGTGCGCCAGCTGCGGCTGCGCGACCTCGGCGGCATCGTCGTCATCGACTTCATCGACATGGTTCTGGAGTCCAACCGGGACCTGGTGCTGCGGCGCCTGCTGGAGTGCCTGGGTCGCGACCGTACGAAGCACCAGGTCGCCGAGGTCACCTCGCTGGGCCTGGTTCAGATGACCCGTAAGCGGGTGGGCCAGGGTCTGCTGGAGTCCTTCTCCGAGACCTGTGTCCACTGCAACGGGCGCGGCGTGATCGTGCACATGGAGCAGCCGACCTCGGTCGGCGGCGGCGGCAACGGCAAGCGGGCGAAGAAGCGCGGCCGCGGTGGCGTCGGTGAGCAGCCCGAGGCTCTCGTCGAGCACGAGCACGAGCACGAGCACGTAGAGGCCGAGGCGGAGACCGAGGCCGAGGTGGCTGCCGAGGTCGCCGCTCCGGTGGCGCTTCCCGAGCCGGAGTTCGTACCGGACGAGGAGCTGTACAGCAGCCCGGCGGAGGCCGAGGCAGCCGCTTCGCGCGGCCGTGGCCGTCGGCGTGCGACCCGCAAGGCATCGGCCCCGGCCGGCGCCCCGAGGACGGCGCCCGAGCCCACCCCGGTCGTGGAGCCGGAGCCGGTGACCGAGCCCGAACCGGTCGTCGAGGCCCCGGTGGCCGAGGCTCCGCAGGGCCGTACACGCCGTCGGGCGACCCGTAAGGCGACCGCTCCGGCGGGCTCGCCGGCCGCGGCCGAGCCGGTCGAGGCGCCGCTGCCTGTCGCGGACGTGGTTGCCGCCGAGGCCGTGGTGGTCGAGGCCCCGGTGGTCGAGGCCGCACCCGAGGAGGTGGCCGCCCCGCCGCGTGCCCGCCGTCGGGTGACCCGCAAGGTCACCGCCCCTGCGGGCTCGCCCGCAGGTACGGACGGCGCGGAGGTCGTCGTGGTGACGGGCTCCACCGAGCCAAAGCCCGAGGCCGAGCCGGCCCCGGCCGACGCCACCGCCGTTGCCCCGGAAGCCGCGGAGACCGCGGAGGCCGAGGCCCCGGCCAAGAAGACGGCCCGCAAGACCGCCAAGAAGGCCACTGCCAAGAAGGCAGCCACCAAGAAGACGGCTGCCAAGAAGACCGTCGCGAAGAAGACGACGGCCAAGAAGGCGGCGGCGAAGGAGACGGCGGCGGCGGAGCAGTAGTCGCCGCAGGCTTTCCAGAGGTCGGGCCCGCCGGGCCCGACCTCTGCAGCAGCCGACGCATGGCTGACGGCCCCGTACGCGCGGCCGGTCGGGTGCCTCAGGCGGACCTGCCGCACCCGCCCCGGTCCTCGGAGACTGCGCGGAACCCGGCCCGGCCTCGCTCAAGTGACCGAGGCAGCTGTCCTCGGGCCGTCGGTGGACGCGCCGCGACCGGACAATGAGCCCGTAGAGAACAAGAACCAGGAAGCAAGGAGAACCTTCATGATCGGCCTGATACTCGCAGCCGGTGCCGGACGGCGTCTGCGCCCGTACACCGACACCCTTCCGAAGGCCCTGGTGCCGGTGGGCCCCGAGGGTAACGAGGAGAGCCTCACCGTCATCGACCTGACGCTGGGCAACTTCGCGGAGGTGGGGCTGACCGAGGTCGCGATCATCGTGGGCTACCGCAAGGAGGCCGTGTACGCCCGCAAGGAGGCTCTTGAGGCGAAGTACGGCGTCACGATCACGCTGATCGACAACGACAAGGCCGAGGAGTGGAACAACGCGTACTCCCTCTGGTGCGGCCGCGACTCGATCAAGCACAGCGTGATCCTCGCCAACGGCGACACCGTGCACCCGGTCTCCGTCGAGAAGACGCTGCTGGCCGCCCGTGGTGACGGCAAGAAGATCATCCTTGCCCTCGACACGGTGAAGCAGCTCGCCGACGAGGAGATGAAGGTCGTCGTGGACCCCGAGAAGGGCGTCCAGCGGATCACCAAGCTGATGGACCCGGCCGACGCCACGGGCGAGTACATCGGTGTCACCCTCATCGAGGGCGACGCGGCCGACGAGCTCGCGGACGCGCTGCGGACGAC
The DNA here is from genome assembly GCF_040608395.1 of Streptomyces sp. NPDC005181. Lineage (NCBI taxonomy): Bacteria > Bacillati > Actinomycetota > Actinomycetes > Kitasatosporales > Streptomycetaceae > Streptomyces > Streptomyces sp. NPDC005181. Next base: position 111,376 of record NZ_JBEXID010000011.1, on the reverse strand, counting down.
CTTCGAGCGCGACCCGGACCTGTACTACGAGGACGGCTACCAGGAGCTCGTCAACCGGGGCTTCAAGGTCGACGTGGCTCCGATCGGCGACATCCAGTGGGTCGAGATCGACAACCACGAGGACCTTGCCAAGGGCAGGACGATCGCGTGCCAGTACTGACCCGCCTCATACCGGCACCGATCGTCGTCGATATCCGCGCGGGTGCCCTGGCCGACCTCGCGAGCGTCCTCGCGGACCAGAGGATCTCCAGCTCGGGCAAGCTGGCGGTCGCGATCAGCGCAGGGTCCGGTCAGGCGCTGCGTGAGCGGCTGTCGCCGAGCCTGCCGAGCGCTTCCTGGTTCGAGGTCGGCGGCGGCTCTCTCGGGGACGCGGTCAAGCTCGCCGAGGCCATGAAGTCCGGGCGTTACGACGCCGTGGTCGGCCTCGGCGGCGGCAAGATCATCGACTGTGCGAAGTTCGCCGCGGCGCGTATCGGGCTGCCGCTGGTCGCGGTGGCGACGAACCTCTCCCACGACGGTCTCTGCTCGCCGGTCGCCACACTGGACAACGACGCGGGCCGTGGCTCCTACGGTGTCCCGAATCCGATCGCGGTCCTGATCGACCTCGACATAATCCGCGAGGCGCCGGCTCGGTTCGTGCGCTCCGGGATCGGCGACGCACTGTCCAACATCTCTGCGGTCGCGGACTGGGAGCTGGCCCATCAGGTCAAGGGCGAGGACATCGATGGCCTCGCTGCCGCGATGGCCCGCCAGGCCGGTGAGGCGGTGCTGCGCCACCCCGGCGGCATCGGGGACGACAGCTTCCTGCAGGTGCTGGCAGAGGGGCTGGTGATGACCGGTATCTCGATGTCGGTCGCGGGCGACAGCCGCCCCGCTTCCGGCGCGTGCCACGAGATCAACCACGCCTTCGATCTGCTCTTCCCTCGGCGTGCCGCCAGCCACGGCGAGCAGTGCGGTCTGGGCGCGGCGTTCGCGATGCATCTGCGCGGTGCCCGCGAGGAGTCCGTACAGATGGCCCAGACGCTGCGGGGCCACGGCCTGCCCGTGCTGGCCGAGGAGATCGGCTTCACTGCGGACGAGTTCGTCTCGGTGGTCGAATTCGCTCCTCAGACCAGGCCGGGGCGCTACACGATCCTGGAACACCTGAACCTGTCCGCGGACGGGATCCGGGATGCCTACGCCGAGTACGTGAAGGCTGTCGAGGCCTGAATCAGGGGCCCGGTTTGACCGGCTGTCCAAGGCCCCGTAGCCTTGACCGTCGGCGTTTGTTCGCCACACCTCTGAGCACTGACCTCCCGCTCCGTACGGGAGAGGCCGCTCATCCAATCCGGATCGTCGCGGGTCTTCGGACCCGTGTGAGCGGCTGGCATCAGGGGTTTCCGTTCCGAGCGAGAGTGAGATCCGCGTGTACGCCATCGTGCGCAGCGGTGGCCGCCAGCACAAGGTTGCTGTCGGTGACATCGTTGAGGTTGACAAGATTTCCACTGCCCAGGTTGGCGACACGGTCGAGCTCTCGACCCTGCTCGTGGTCGACGGCGACGCCGTGACCAGCGACCCGTGGGTGCTGGCCGGGATCAAGGTCCAGGCCGAGGTCGTGGACCACCACAAGGGCGCGAAGATCGACATCCTTCGCTACAAGAACAAGACCGGCTACCGCCGTCGCCAGGGTCACCGCCAGCAGTACACGGCGATCAAGGTCACCGGTATCCCCGCGGCTGCGAAGTAAGGGACTGAGAGAAGATGGCACACAAGAAGGGCGCATCGTCCACCCGGAACGGGCGCGATTCCAACGCTCAGCGGCTCGGCGTCAAGCGCTTCGGCGGCCAGGCGGTCAACGCCGGTGAGATCCTGGTCCGCCAGCGCGGCACCCACTTCCACCCGGGCACGGGCGTCGGCCGTGGCGGCGACGACACGCTGTTCGCGCTCGCCGCTGGTGCGGTCGAGTTCGGCACCCACCGTGGCCGCAAGGTCGTGAACATCGTTCCGATCGCCAAGTAATTTCGGCGCTCGTCGAGCGGTTTCTGCGGAGGCGGACCTCACTTCCCGTATGGGAAGCGGGTCCGCCTTTCGCGTGTTTCTCCTAAGAGAGACAGCATGAGCTTGAAACATTTCTGCATGTATGTAACTGGAGGTTCCCACCATGACCACCTTCGTGGACCGCGTCGAGCTGCATGTCGCCGCGGGTAACGGAGGCCACGGCTGTGCCTCCGTTCACCGTGAGAAGTTCAAGCCGCTCGGCGGCCCGGACGGCGGCAACGGCGGCCGTGGCGGCGATGTGACCCTGGTCGTCGACCAGGACATCACCACGCTCCTCGACTATCACCACAGTCCGCACCGCAAGGCCACCAACGGCCAGCCCGGCGCGGGCGACCACCGCACCGGCAAGGAGGGCCAGGACCTCGTCCTGCCGGTCCCCGACGGCACGGTCGTGCTCGACAGGAACGGCAACGTGCTCGCCGACCTGGTCGGTCAGGGCACCACGTTCGTGGCCGGCCAGGGCGGCCGCGGTGGCCTCGGCAACGCCGCACTCGCCTCCGCCCGCCGCAAGGCCCCCGGCTTCGCGTTGCTCGGCGAGCCGGGCGAGTCCCGGGACATCGTCCTGGAGCTCAAGACCGTCGCCGACGTGGCTCTGGTGGGCTACCCGAGTGCCGGCAAGTCCTCGCTGATCTCGGTTCTGTCCGCGGCCAAGCCCAAGATCGCCGACTACCCGTTCACCACGCTCGTCCCGAACCTGGGCGTGGTCACCGCGGGCAGCACCGTCTACACCATCGCCGACGTCCCGGGCCTGATCCCGGGCGCCAGCCAGGGCAAGGGCCTCGGCCTGGAGTTCCTGCGGCACGTCGAGCGCTGCTCGGTCCTCGTGCACGTGCTGGACACGGCGACGCTGGAGTCCGACCGCGACCCGGTCTCCGACCTCGACATGATCGAGGAGGAGCTGAAGCAGTACGGCGGTCTGGACGACCGGCCCCGCATCGTCGTCCTCAACAAGATCGACATCCCGGACGGCCAGGACCTCGCCGACTTGATCCGACCGGAACTGGAGGAGCGCGGCTACCGCGTCTTCGAGGCGTCCGCCGTCGCCCGTACCGGCCTCAAGGAGCTCTCCTACGCGCTCGCCGGTGTGATCGCCGAGGCGCGTGCCGCCAGGCCCGTGGAGGAGGCGACCCGCATCGTCATCCGCCCGAAGGCCGTGGACGACGCGGGCTTCACCGTCACGCTGGAGGAGGACGGCATCTACCGGGTGCGCGGCGAGAAGCCGGAGCGCTGGGTGCGGCAGACCGACTTCAACATCGACGAGGCCGTCGGCTATCTGGCGGACCGTCTCAACCGTCTCGGTGTCGAGGACGCGCTGATGAAGGCCGGCGCCCGGGCGGGCGACGGCGTAGCCATCGGCGCAGAGGACAATGCGGTCGTCTTCGACTGGGAGCCGACCATGGCGGCGGGTGCGGAGATGCTCGGACGCCGTGGCGAGGACCACCGCCTCGAAGCGCCGCGTCCGGCCGCTCAGCGCCGTCGCGACCGTGAGTCGGAGCGGGACGAAGCGGGCAAGCTGTACGAGGAATTCGACCCGTTCTCGTAGTACGCCTCGGCAGCCTTCGGTGCTGCCCCGTGAATGACGTCGCTGCCGGACAGCCGTCTCCGATCCCGGCCCCCACTGAATCAGGGGGCCGGGATCGTGCGTTCGGGCTGTTTCGGAGAACGCCGCGAGCAGACAGGTGATTTATGCTGCTTCCGTAAAATCTGCGACGTTATGCGGCAATGCTTGGGCGATGAAACTCCTAAGTATTCGTCGTGTGTGCAACCCTTTGACGCTTTTGTGGGTCGCTCTGAGAGGGGACGCAGGGCGCGCCCCGCATCAGCGACGCAGGGGGAGAACTGTGATGCGCAGGAGACCGCCGGGGATTGTCGAGAGTCGCAGCCCAGCCGAAAGATGCACATGAAGATCTCTTTTCTGGTGCGCGACCTGTGTCATGTGGGCGGAGTCGTCAGCGCGACTCAGAATCTGGCGGGCGCGCTGGCGGCGCGGCACGACGTGGAGATCGTCTGTCTGCGCAAGGTGCGGGACGAGTCGCATTTTCCGCTCGACTCACGGGTGTCCGTCCGCGTCCTCACGGACCTGCGCAAGAACTCTCCGGTGTGCGACCTGGACAATCCGCTGACCGCGGTGTTTCCGATGCTGTACCCGGTCGACCCGGCGGAGAAGAAGCCTGTGGTCAGCCGATTGGCGGAGCTGCGCCTCCTGGAGTTCCTCGCCACCACCGACACGGATGCCGTGGTGAGTTCCAGCCCGCGAAACACGATCATGCTCGGGTATGCGACAGGTGACTACCTGAAAGTCACACAGGAGCACTCGATGCCCTCGATCTACGCGAAGTACTACCAGGGCCGGCTGTTCCAGGCCTACCACTCGCTGGACGCGCTCACCGCTCTCACCCCCGAGGAAGCCGAAAGCATCGGCAGGCAGGTGCCCGGCATCCGTAACCGGCTCGCCGTCATGCCCAATTGCGTGCCGGCCGCCGCGGTGCGGTCCAGGAGCACGAACAAGGTCATCATCGCGGCGGGTCTCCTGAAAGAGAACAAGAACTTCGCGGCCGCCGTGAATGCCTTCGCCGTCGTGGCCCGCTCATATCCCGACTGGCGACTGCGTCTGTACGGCGACGGCGTCGAGAAGGCCAATCTGCGCAAACAGATCGAGAGCCTCGGCCTGCACAACGCCGTGACGCTGATGGGCCCCGCCGTCCCGGTCTCCCCGGAGTTCAGTAAAGGCTCGATCTTTGTGCTCCCGTCCAAGCGGGAGGCGTTCGGAAACGTGATTGTCGAGGCCATGGCGGCGGGACTGCCCGTCGTCAGTACGGACGCGGACCACGGACCGCGCAACATCATTACCCACGGTGAGGACGGCTTCCTCGTTCCGCCCGGCGACACCGAGGCCATGGCCAAGTCCATCCTCGCGCTGATCGAGGACGACGAGCGACGCAAGCGGATGAGCGAGGCCGCGGTCCGCAACGCCGCGCGCTTCCACGAACCGGCCAGCTGCGAGCGCTTCGAGGCGATTCTGCGCGATGCCTTCGCACGCAAGGCGCTGCGGACGCGAGCCACCACGCAGGTGGACTCCGAAGGATCGGTCCGGGTGGATGTCGGTGAGCTGCCCGAGGGGGTACACGGAGCCGAGGTGGTCTGCCGCCTCACCGGCGGGGCGGGCCATGCGGAACGACGGTTCGAGATCGCGCCCGAGGGCACCGCGTTGGTGCCCTGGCGCGCCGGACTGCCGGAAGGCGTATGGGAGCTGTCGCTGCGCACGTCAGCGGGGTACGAGGTGCCGCTGACCATGGGCGGTCTCGACTGCGACGTGCGCGATCTGCTGAACGTTCCGCTGCCGCGCGAGAACGGGGCCCCGGCTCTCGAACTGCTGCTGCCGCACCGGGACGAGAACGGACGTCTCCGGATCCGCAGTGTGGTGCGCGACTCCCACGTGGAGGTCGACGCACTGGCGGTCGACACCAGGACCGTCGAGGTGGAGGCAGCCTACTGGGGTGGCGGGCTGGGCCGGGGAGCGACGCTGGAAGCCGTGCACCGCCAGGACGGCGAACGCGTGCTGACCTTCCCCGTCTCGGCCGCGGACGGCCTCAGGGTCAGGGCCCGGGTCGACTGCCACCTGCTGGTGCGGGAGCATCAGGGACCCGAGCAGATCTGGGACGTATGGCTGCGGCCGGCCCAGGGTGCCGCGCGGGTGCAGGTGGGCAAGCTGGCCACCGATGTGCTGCGGCCGATCGGTGTGTTCACCTTCCCCCGGCCGGTGCTGCGCGTGCTGCCCGAGCCCGGACGTTCGCTGCCGGCGAAGGCGGTGAGCCGACTGGGCAGGTTGGTCAGGCGCGGACGGCCGACGACGCCTCCCGTCACCGCGGTCGAGATCAGGCCGTACTACACGGCCCGGTCGCAACTTGCGTTCAAAACAGTGGACGTGCGGTCGTAGCGACCGACCGGAGGCAGCGCAGGACAGCGTAGGGGGCGGGCCCCGAAGACAGTTCCGGGGCCCGCCCCCTACGTGCGTGTGCGGCTACTTCTCCTCGGCCAGCTCGACCGCCTGCTGCAGCATGCGGTCGACGACCCGCTGCGACGCCCGGCCGTCGTCCAGGTCGCAGAACAGGTGGTGGAAGCGGTCGAAACGCTCGCTGTACCGGGGCCAGACGCTGTCGATGTCCCGGATCGAGTCGATCAGTTCGGCCGACGTGCGGACCAGCGGACCGGGCGAGTCCTTCTCGAAGTCGAAGTAGAAACCGCGCAGGGTGTCGCGGTAGTGCTCCAGGTCGTACGTGAAGAACAGCATCGGCCGCTTGAGATGCGCATAGTCGAACATCACGGACGAATAGTCGGTGATCATGATGTCCGAGGCCAGATACAGATCGGCGATGTCCGGGTACTCGGAGACGTCCCAGACGAAGCCGTTGCCGGCGCCCGGCACCTGGTCGACAACGTTGGAGTGGCGCCGGATCAGCAGGACGTGGTCGTCGCCCAGCCGGCGGCGGGCGCCCTCCAGGTCGAGACGGAGGTCGAAGGAGTACTGGCCGGCCCGGTGCGACTGGTCGTCACGCCAGGTCGGTGCGTACAGCACGACTTTCTTGCCCTCGGGCAGACCGATCCGCTTCCTGATCTCCTTGGCCAGCTTCTCCTGCTCGGGGGAGTAGAGGTAGTCGTTCCGCGGATAGCCGGCTTCCAGGATCTCCCCGTCGTACGAGAAGGCGCGCTTGAGGATCGGCGTGCTGAAGCGGTTCGAGGAGACGAGCATGCTCCAGTTCTTCGCCTCCAGTTCGAGACGCTTCTGGTACTCCTTGTCGAAGTGGAGCGTGTCGATGTCGTGACCGATCTTCTTCAGCATCGTGCCGTGCCAGGTCTGGATGATGACCTGCCCGGGGCGGCGAATCACCCACTCGGGAAGGTGGGCGTTGGTCACGATGTACTTGCTGGAGGCGAGCGCCTCGAACCACTCGGTGCCCCACATGCGGACCTTCTCGGCCGTCGGAGGCAGCTCGACCTGACCGTCACGGACGGCCCACAGGTGTCTCAGATCGTCGCCGCGGCGCACCAGTTCCTCGTGCATCGCGCGGGGGCTGTCCGAGTACTGCTTGCCGTTGTAGCTCAGGTAGAAGACCTGGTCACGCAGCGGCTCACGGCTCTTGGCCTCGTACACATCGCGGCGCAGCTGGGCCTGGCGGAACGGGCCGCGCTCCACATCGGACAGTTCCGAACGGCAGTTGAGCTGCGGGAAGTCGTGCCACCGCGATTCCAGCCAGTACCGCCGGCCGCCCAGCACCGTGTGCAACGGGAACTGGTCCGTGGCGAGCCGGTCGATCACGAACTCGACGTCGGGGCCGTCGGCGGGGCGGAGGAGGAAGTTCCAGCGGCCCGCCTTCAACGGGAAGGCGCCCTGGGCGCCGCCCAGCGTCGACGGGTCGAAGGAGGTCTCGTACGTCCCGTCGGCCTGCCAGACGATCGGGGCGAAGCGCTCGTCGAACCGTTCCTTGGCCTTCAGCACCAGTTCGGAACCGACCAGGTGGGCGGGGGCCCGGCCGCAGATGACGATCCGGCCGTCCCGCGCGGAGACCTGGTGCATCACGGCACGCTCGGTCTGACCACGGAACTTGAGATAGCCGTTGTGACCGGCGATCACGGCCAGCTCGTGGCGGGCGGCCTGCGGTCCCATGGACTCGGGGAGCTGGTAGCGGGCGTCCTCGATGCCGTCCTGCACGACGGCGCTGAGGCGGCGCGAGACCGCCCCGTCCGCGCCGGTGACCAGCAGGACCGTGCTCCAGTTGCGCACCCGGGGCTGGGCGTGGCCCTCGGTGGTCTCGGAGGTCACCAGGGCGATGTCGGCGAGCGGGACCGTCACCCGGAAGGCGGCGGTGTCGTCCGCGGAGGGCTCGACGGTGACGGCATACTGCTGGACCTCACCACTCCGCTGGTTGGAGACCTCCAGCGCGACGGTGTCGGTGTCCTTCAGCAGGGTACGGATCTCGCCGCGGATGTCGATCTGATCGCCGTTCAGCTCCCGCCCGGTGACCAGGGCGCTGACCCGCTCGACGCGCAGCTTGAGCGCGGCGCCCTCGACGCTCGGCAGCATCCGGAAGTTCTCGTCGAGCCAGCTGTACGGCGGGAAGTTGGCCGCGCTGCCGCCGTTCGACTGGATGCCCCTGCGGCGCAGCAGCCCGGAGCTCATCACCATCACACCGATGTGCCAAAGGCCCTCCTCCCACTGCCCGTTGTGGCGGAGTTTGGCCGGGTCGAAGGTGAACTCCCAGCCGGACCAGTCGTAGTTGTAGCGCTTCTGCCAGGTGTCGGAGGTACGGCCGGGACGGTAGACATTCTTCGCGGGGAAGATCAGCCGGCGGCGCGAGCCGCCCTTCTTGATCTGGATGAACTTCGCGATGCTGCGCCGGTTCGGGATGTCGATCTTGTCTATCCAGGCATCGCCGGTGAGAACGAGCTTGCCGTCGTGCCATTCGACACCGACCAGGGGAGTCCTGAGGGCCAGGTCCTTGTCGATGCGCAGGGTCTTCTTGGAGAGGGTGACCCCGCTCTGCTCCAGAGCCTTGAAACCGGCGTACTTGCGTATGAAGCCGCTCACCTCGACCGGCTCGCGCCGGCGCTGGTCGGCCAGCAGAGCGATCAGCTCGGGAATCGCGCCACGGCGCACCAGTGCGTACTGCACGCGCAGCACGGCGGGCAGTTCGTCGAGGACCTGGGGGTCGACCTGTGCGAGATAGCGGTTCGCGGCGGTGATGAAGGCCGTGCGGTACTCCTCGTCACCGTCCGGCACGACATTGAGGAAGATCCGCAGATCGTCCCGGAGCACACGGGCGTCGTACTCGCGCTTGAACCCGGCCCACTTGGCACCGGGGCGTCCGGCGAGGAACTGCGCGATCGACTCGCAGGCGGCGACACGGTTCGGGACAGCCTGTGGGTCGGTACGGCGCTGGGTGATCGAGGGTGCGGACTCGCCCTCGCGCAGCCGCCAGTAGTAGACGGGCTCGCCGATGAGGTCGATGGCCTCGGCCAGATAGTGGGCGCGCAGGATGACGGGGATGTCCTCGTAGAGCACGCCTTCGGGGAAGGCGAAACCGTGCTTGTTCCAGAAGGCGCGGCGGAACACCTTGTTGCAGGAGATGCGGTCGGCGACGAGCTTGGGGTTCTCCGAGATGTGGGTGCGCCTGCGGGCCTCGCCGGCCAGCATCTTCATCAGCGGTACCTGCCAGGACCGCTCGCCCTTGAGGTGGAAGACATTCCCGGTGGCGAAGTCCGATCCGGTCTCGTCCAGGCTGGTGACCATCAGCCGGTAGGCGTCCGGCGGAACGACGTCGTCGCTGTCGAGGAACGCGAAGTACTCGCTCTCCTCGGACATCTGTGCCAGTCCCGTGTTACGGGCCGAGCCCAGGCCGCCGTTCTCCTGCGCCACCAGGCGGAACCGGGCGTCGCGCTCGGCGTACCGGGCGGCGATGGCCGCGGAGCCGTCGGTCGAACCGTCGTCGACCATGAGGACTTCCAGGTCGGTGAGCGTCTGCGTCGCCACGGAGTCGAGGCAGGCTTCCAGATACGCCTCGACGTTGTAGATGGGCACGATGACACTGAGCCGGGAGGGCATGTCTTTCAGGATTCCTTTCGGGTCAGACCCGCTCGACCGGTTCGAGCGCCTGGGCTGGGGAGGGTGCCGGCTTGCGTTCGGCAAGCGGTACGACGGGAAGGAGGCTCTCCTCGCCCAGGAAGACTTTGCGGACGACACGCTCCGCCGCGTGACCGTCGTCGTAGTCGCAGAAGCGTCCGCGGAACTGGCTGCGGAAGGCGGCGGACCTCTCGCTGCGCCACTCGCCGGACCTGAGCGTCTCGGTGAGCTGCGCCTGGCTGGTCGCAACGGCACCGGGGGGCTCGGCCATCAGGTCGAAGTAGGTACCGCGGACCGCCTTGTAGGTGTCCCAGTCGTCGGCGAAAATCACGATCGGCCGATCAAGATTCGCATAGTCGAACATCGCTGACGAGTAGTCGGTGATCAGGGCGTCCGAGGCGAGGTAGAGGTCCTCGACGCGCTGGTGCGCCGACACATCGATGATGCGGCCGCTGGTCTGGAGCTCGGCCAGCCGGCCGTTCGGCTTGTAGAAGTAGTGGCCGCGCACCAGGAGGGTGACGTCCTCGCCCAGATCATCGGCCAGCCGTGGCAGGTCGAGTCGCGGGGAGAAGTCCTTCTGGTACTCGCGGTGGGTCGGCATGTAGAGGAAGACGCTGGAGCCGTCCTTGAGACCGAGCTCCCGGCGAACCCTTGCCACGTCCGCGGCAGTTGCGTTGATCAGGATGTCGTTGCGCGGATAGCCGGTCTCCAGTGAGGTGTACCGGCACGGATACACCCGCTCCCACACCGTGGTCGAGAACCGGTTGGCGGAGAGGCTGTAGTCCCAGCGGTCACAGCGCTTGAGCAGGTCCTCGAAGTCCATGTTGGTGGAGGCCGGGAAGTTCATCTGGTCGAGCCCCATGATCTTCAACGGGGTGCCGTGATGGGTCTGCAGATGGATCTGGCCCTCGCGCTTGACCACCGCGTTGGCGAAGTTCACGTTGTTGACCAGGTACTTGGCGCGGGCCACCGCCGCCCAGTACGAACGGGAGCCCACGACCACCACCTCGACACCCTTGGGTACCCGGCCGGCCTGGTCGGCCCTGACGGCCCAGACCCGGCGGATGTGCGGGGCCAGACGGGCCAGTTCGGTGTCGATCGCCGCGGGGTTGCACGAGTAGCCGCGGCTCCAGTAGGCGGAGAACACCGCCAGGTTGTCGTCCAGTCCCATCCTCAGCTGGGACTGGTAGAACATACCCAGGACGGCGCGCTTGGCGCGGCTGACGCGCTCGCGGTTGCGCAGGCGGGACCGGTTGCGCAGCCGACGGGCGCGGGTGGCGGCGGCCAGCGCCGGATAGGAGCCCATGCCGAGCAGTGCGTACTTGTGGCCGCGGCCGCCCGGGGGGCGTACGAATCCGTCCGGCAGTCTTCGCCTGTAGTCCGCGGACGCCCGGTGGAAGAACTCGGACCGTGCGTTGCGCGGCAGCCGGCCCGGCTTTTCCATGATGGTCAGATAGTGGTCGGCCATCTTCCGGAAGAGTGCCGGGCGCCAGTGGTCGAGTTCGGGGCGTTTGTCCAGATAGGCGAAAACGCGGTCGTACTGGTCGAAAACGTCGAAGTGCTTGCGGCTGACGGTACGGAGGATGTTGCCGCCCTCGCGTCGCTGCCGGTAGAAGACGCACGTGCGGTCGAGCACCGCCAGACGATCCGCAGCGATCAGGTTGGAGTACGTCCAGGGGGCGTCCTCGTAATAACCGGGCGGGAACTGGAAGCCGTGCCGGGTGATGAAGTCGCGTCGGTATGCCTTGTTCCATACGATCTGCAGCAGGTCCAGTAGTTCCGGCCGGTCCGCCAGGGGGAACGCCGCGGGGCCGGTCTCGGCGAGCAGGTCGGCGCGCTGGTTCGGCAGGAGCCGGCCGTCCCAGTAGGCGCGGGTGTAGTCGAAGATCAGGACGTCGGGATCGCCTGCCGTGTCGAGCCGCCGTGCGATGGCACTCAGGGAGCCGGGTGCAAGGGTGTCGTCGCTGTCCAGGAACAGCAGATAGTCACCGGTCGCCTGTTCGATGCCGGTGTTGCGGGCGCGGCCCAGGCCCACGTTCTCACTGAGGTGCAGGACGCGCACGCGGGTGTCGCGACGGGCGAACTCGTCCAGGATCTCGCCGGAACCGTCCGGTGAGCAGTCGTCGATGGCGACGACCTCGAAGTCGGTGAAGTCCTGCTGCAGTACGGAGTCGATGCACTCCCTGATGTATCCCTGCACGTTGTAGGCAGGCACGATGAGTGTCAGTCGAGGCATCCTTCACCAGTCCTGAGAGCTGTCGAGGGGTCCGTGTGGTGGCACTGATTCGTCCGCCGAACGGCGGGAGGGCGCCGGAGCACCCGGACAGCGTAATTGATCGTCATTGGCTCGCTGTGGCCCTGTGTTGACCCGGACTTCACCTGGAGGTGTCCGTCCCGGCAGCTCCCCCGCGAGGGGGCATATTGAACGATAGTGCTGATTGACCCTATTTGCTCGACTCCGTATTTCCCGCACGTAGAGTGAAGCCGACGGTATGACCTCGTACAGGGAGACGCGCAAATGGCCTGGATGGTTACAGGTGGGGCGGGATACATTGGCGCGCACGTCGTGCGTGCGATGCTCGCGGTCGGTCAGCCGGTCGTCGTGTATGACGACCTGTCGACGGGAAGCGCCGAGAAGGTGCCCGCCGGGGTGCCCCTGGTGATCGGCAGCGTGCTCGACCGGCAGCAGCTCGACGCGGCGATCCGTGACCACGGTGTGACAGGCGTGGTGCACGTCGCAGCCAAGAAGCAGGTGGGCGAGTCCGTCGAACGGCCGCTCCACTACTACCGGGAGAACGTGACCGGGCTGGAGACACTTCTGGAGAGCATGGTCGAGGCGGGCGTCGACCGGCTCGTGTTCTCCTCGTCGGCCGCCGTCTACGGCATGCCGGACGTGGATCTCGTCACGGAGGACACCCCGTGTCTGCCGATGAGCCCGTACGGCGAGACGAAGCTCGTCGGCGAATGGCTGATCCATGCAGCCGCTCGTGCCCACGGACTGCGCTGCGCCTCGCTGCGTTACTTCAATGTCGCGGGTGCCGCCTCCCCCGAACTCGCCGACGCGGGAGTCTTCAATCTCATCCCGATGGTCTTCGAGCGGCTGGAGGCGGGCGAAGGCCCGCGGATCTTCGGCGACGACTACGAGACGCCCGACGGCACGTGCATCCGTGACTACATCCATGTGGAGGACATAGCCTCCGCGCACCTTGCGGCCGCGCGCCGGCTCGACGAGGCCGCGAGCGGTACCGACCTCACGCTCAATATCGGCCGCGGTGAGGGCAGCTCCGTGAAGGAGATGGTCGACCGGATCCTCAAGGTGACCGGCCGGGGCGAGCTCACCCCGGAGGTGACGGCCCGCCGTCCCGGCGACCCGGCGCGCGTGGTCGCCGGGGCCGACCGGATCCGGATGGAGCTGGGCTGGTCCGCCAAGTACGGGGTGGACGAGATGATCGATTCCGCGTGGCAGGGCTGGCTCCACCACCACCCGTAACGAATAGCAACGGCGAAGGGGCCCGCATACCTGCGGGCCCCTTCGCCGTTGTGCCGTTGTGCCGAACCGGACGCCTAGGCCTCGGGTGCCGCATTCAGCAGGGGCTTCGAATCCACCAGGGACTTCGAAGCCTCTCCCGCCACTGCCGTCTGCGTTCCCTCGGCCACGGCTCCGCGCGGTGCCGGAATCATGGACAGCAGCCGCTGCGCCATGCGCGCACGGTGACCGTCCGCCGCCGCGCAAAGACTGCGTGCCGCCTCGTTGAAGCGCTCCAGCGACGGCGGATCCGAGGGGCCGAGCAGATGAAGCTTCAGCTCGGCACGGCTCCGGGCCAGCGCGTCGTGCTCCGGATTGCGCACGGAGTGGAGCAACGCCGCCACACCCTCGGCGTCCGGGGTGAGTATCGTCGCCGCGCGGACCGTCGGGAACGCCTCACGGAAGGCGTCCTCCGGCAGATCGCTGGTGTTCGCGACGGCGTACGGCTTCTCGCCCGCCAGATAGTCGGTGACCACGCTCGACACATCGCTGATCAGCAGATCTGCCTGGTTGAAGCAGGCATACAGAGCGGGCTGCGGGGCCGTGATGATCTGGTGCTCCCAGTCGGGCAGGGATTCCCAGTAGGCCTCTTCCCAGGCGGTCGTGGCCGAGGCGACCGCTTCGGCGCGGCCCGCAACCGGTGCGTTCTGGGCCAGCATCCGCTCCGCGTCGTCCGAACCCTTCCGGAAGGAGGAGGCGGTGATCCTGTCCAGCTCGGTGGTCCGCAGGGCCAGCGCGGCTGCGGCCTCGGGGCCGGGCCGGGGGCCGGTGCGCCGACGGTTGGCCTCGCGGATCATCTCCTGCATGCGCTCGTTCGCGGCTCCCGCACGCGGATCGACCGAACCCGTCATCGGATGCGGCTTGTAGAGAAGCCGCACCCCGGGATCGGCGAGTAGCGCCCGGACGATGTTCTCGCCGGCCAGGATCACCGATGTGTTGCCGGGGTTGCCGTCCCAGCCCTCCCAGGTCGGGGCGTAGAGCACGGTGGTGTACGGGCCGGTGGGCGGGCCCGCGTACGGGGCGATCGACGCCAGCTGGGGACGGCCGATCTCCACCACGTCGCGGTCGTCGATACCGACCTCGGCCTGGGCGTAGCGCTCCCGTGCGGCCGGTCCCGCGACCCAGACCTCGTCGTACGCCTTCGCATAGGGATTGCAGCTGGAGAGCTTGTCGCTCTCACCGTGGTTGACGAAGGCGTGCTTGATCGTCGGGATGCGCAGGATCTGCGAGGTCTTGCCCGAGTTCGCCGGGTGGATCAGCATCTTGAGGGTCGAGTGCTCAAGGCGCATCAGGTGGGCGACCTTGGGGATGCACACGATGGGGATGTCCGTCGCGGCGATCTTCTGCATCATGAAGCGCTCGCGCAACACGATGAGCGGGCGGCCGTCGGTCCGGGCCAGTGTGTCGAGCCACATATTGGCCTGGTACGCGGACGAGGAGCCGCCCGAGAAGTACATGCCGACGGTCGGCTGGTACTCGGCGAGCCAGGCGTCGAACCAGTCGAGCACCTCTTCCTGCGAGGCGGGACGGCGGCGGGCCAGCCGCCAGAGCAGCACGGCCAGTCCGGCGCAGACGAGGAGGACCGAAAGCCCGATGCCGGCCGCGGCGAACTCCGGCTCGTCGGCCGCCGCCGTCACCAGCAGGCCCGCGGTCGCGGGCAGACCGAACAGCAGCAGCCGCGGTCCGGGCCCGCCCACCAGCAGGGCAGGGGCCGCCGGGGTGATCCGCAGGGCGGAGGCGTCGATGTTGCGCGTGAGCAGGGGCATGGTGCGGCTGGTGCGCACAAGTATCGCTGCGGCGTGGCCGGCGAAGTGGAGCGCGTAGAAGAGGAGCAGGCCGCAGAGGAGGGGGAGGTAGGCCGTCTCCTGCTGCTGGCTGTCCAGCTCGAGCACGCCCACGACGAGCAGGAGGTCGCGCAGCACCTGCCGGACCGTGACATCGGCCCTGACCTTGGTGAACTGCGAATTCAAGCCTGGCTGCCAGCGGTGCAGGGCCGCTTCTGTCGCGAGACCGGTTGCCGTGGCTGCGATGAGCAGCGGGACGTTCGGTAGGAGCGCGGCGGTGGCCTGGGCGACGAACGACGCGGC
The DNA here is from genome assembly GCF_040608395.1 of Streptomyces sp. NPDC005181. NCBI lineage: Bacteria > Bacillati > Actinomycetota > Actinomycetes > Kitasatosporales > Streptomycetaceae > Streptomyces > Streptomyces sp. NPDC005181. The sequence continues at coordinate 96,108 of NZ_JBEXID010000011.1, read as the reverse complement.
CAGCACGAAGATCAGGAAGGGCTTCGCGGCAGGCCGCACTGTGAGGGGAAGAGGTTGCACTCGGGGGACTCCAAGCAGCTCGAGCTCGCGCAGGGCGCGGTTGCGGCCGGATGGCACGGTGATCGGGCCGGCTGGTACGCCAGGGCCGGGGCCCCGGAAGTGGGTGTGATGCGCCCCCACCGTAGAGAAGGCACGTCATCCGCTTGTGTGGCTCAGGTGAGGGCTATGTAACAATATGCAGCTTCGTACAACCATTCTAGATGATGAACGTGCGGCTGTGCACACCCCGTCAGCCGGCTGTGTGCGGACAGTCGCAGGCCGGTCCGTGCCGATGGAGCGTGGACCTGGGCGTAGGGGTCCCCCCAGGTGGCCTCATATGTGCGGAAACGCAATCGGTGCGGAAGGTAATTCCCACAATCCTCTGTCGCGGTGGAAGAAGTGTGCGACACAGGAAAATGTTTCCTGGTGTCAATCGGGCGCATCTCGATTCCATGGACCCATTCGCGGCAGATCGGACAATGAATCTCGGTAAAATCGCCCCGAAGGTCGCAGCCGCGACATGACCGGAATCTCACCATCGGGCAGGCAAAATGAAAGCTCTCGTACTTTCCGGTGGGGCCGGCACCCGGCTCCGTCCCATTACGCACACCTCTGCCAAACAGCTGGTCCCGGTCGCGAACAAGCCGGTGCTGTTCTACGGCCTGGAAGCCATCGCGGAAGCGGGCATCACCGAGGTCGGCATCATTGTGGGCGACACCGCCGCAGAGATCCGCGCGGCCGTCGGCGACGGTTCCCGGTTCGGCATCGAGGTCACGTACATCCCGCAGGACGAGCCCCTCGGGCTCGCGCACGCGGTGCTGATCGCCCGGCGCTTCCTGGAGGACGACGACTTCGTCATGTACCTCGGCGACAACTTCATCGTGGGCGGGATCGCCGCCCTGGTCGAGGAGTTCCGCGCCGACCGACCCGATGCGCAGATCCTGCTGACCCGGGTGCCCGACCCGAGCGCCTTCGGTGTCGCCGAACTCGACGGCGACGGCCGGGTGGCCGCGCTGGAGGAGAAGCCGAAGGAGCCGAAGAGCGATCTGGCGCTCGTCGGTGTCTACCTCTTCACCCCTGCCGTCCATGAGGCCGTGCGCTCCATCACACCCTCTTGGCGGGGCGAGTTGGAGATCACGCACGCCATCCAGTGGCTGATCGACCAGCGGCGCGACGTCCGCTCCACCACGATCCGCGGGTACTGGAAGGACACCGGCAATGTCACCGACATGCTGGAGGTCAACCGGACGGTGCTGGAGACCGTCGAGCGCTCTGTCGAGGGCGCCGACGTCGACGACGAAAGCGAGATCATCGGCCGGGTCCGGATCGAGGCGGGCGCCAAGGTCAGCGGCAGCCGGATCGTCGGCCCCGCGATCATCGGCTCCCGCTCGGTGATCAGTGGCTCGTATGTCGGTCCGTTCACCTCGGTCTCCGAGGACTGCCGGATCGAGGACAGCGAGATCGAGTACTCGATCGTCCTGCGGGGCGCCTCGATCGACGGTGTCCGACGCGTCGAGGCGTCACTCATCGGCCATGACGTCGAAGTGACCCCCGCTCCCCGCTCCCCGTCCGCCCACCGACTCGTGCTCGGCGACCACAGCAAGGTGCAGATCTCCTCATGACCACTCGCATCCTGGTGACCGGCGGGGCCGGCTTCATCGGCTCGCACTACGTCCGTACGGTGCTCGGTCCGCAGGGGCCCGGACACGTTGCCGTCACTGTGCTCGACAAGCTCACCTACGCGGGCAACCCCGCCAACCTCGACGAGGTCCGCGACCATCCCGGCTTCGCCTTCGTGCAGGGCGACATCTGCGACGCGGAGCTGGTCGCCAAGCTGATGTCCGAGCACGACCAGGTCGTGCACTTCGCCGCCGAGTCCCATGTGGACCGCTCCATCGACGACGGCGCCGAGTTCGTCCGCACGAATGTGATGGGCACCCACACCCTGGTCCACGCCGCGCATCTGGCGGGCATCGAGACCTTCGTGCACATCTCCACCGACGAGGTCTACGGTTCGGTCGACGAGGGTTCCTGGCCCGAGACCGACCCGCTGGCACCCAACTCGCCGTACTCCGCGGCCAAGGCGTCCAGCGACCTGATCGCCCTCTCGTACCACCGCACCCACGGCCTCGACGTGCGCGTGACCCGCTGCTCGAACAACTACGGGCACCACCACTTCCCCGAGAAGGTCATCCCGCTGTTCGTCACGAACCTGCTGGACGGCAAGCCGGTCCCGCTGTACGGCGACGGCGCCAACGTCCGCGACTGGCTGCACATCGACGACCATGTGCAGGGCATCGAACTGGTCCGTACAAAGGGCCGCGCCGGTGAGGTCTACAACATCGGCGGCGGCACCGAACTCTCCAACAAGGAGCTCACCGGTCTGCTGCTGGACGCCTGCGGCGCCGACTGGGAGACCGGCGTCATCCATGTCGAGGACCGCAAGGGTCACGACCGCCGCTACTCCGTCGACTGTACGAAGATCCGCAATGAGCTCGGCTACGAACCCCGCAAGGACTTCCGTACCGGTCTCGCCGAGACCGTGCAGTGGTACCGCGACAACCGCGCCTGGTGGGAGCCGCTGAAGGACAGGGCCGCACTGTGAGCCCCGTCTGGCTGGTCACCGGAGCCGCCGGGATGCTCGGCCGGGACGTCCTGGCCCGGCTCGCCGGAGAGTCCGTCACCGCGGTCGCCGCGAACCGCGTGGCCCTCGACATCGCCGACCCCACCGCGGTGCACGCCGCCTTCGATTTCCACCGTCCCGCCGTCGTGGTGAACTGCGCCGCCTGGACCGCCGTCGACGACGCCGAGTCCCAGGAGGAGGCGGCGCTGCGGGTCAACGGCACGGGTCCCGAGGTCCTCGCCGCGGCCTGCCGTGCGCACGGCGCCGTGCTCCTCCAGGTCTCCACCGACTACGTCTTCGCCGGGGACGCCGAGAAGCCGTACCCGGAGGACGCCGCCGCCGGCCCGCGCAGCGCCTATGGCCGGACCAAGCTGGCCGGGGAACGCGCGGTGCTGGACACCCTCCCGGACGCCGGTTACGTCGTCCGTACCGCCTGGCTGTACGGCGCGGACGGCCCCAACTTCGTCCGTACGATGATCAAACTGGAGGGCGTCAAGGACGCCCTCGAGGTGGTCGACGACCAGCGCGGGCAGCCCACGTGGACTGCCGATCTGGCCGACCTGCTCGTCCGGCTCGGACGGGCCGCCCTGGCGGGCACCGTCCCCGCGGGCATCTACCACGGCACCAGCGGCGGGGAGACGACCTGGTTCGGCCTCACCCGGGAGATCTTCCGGCTGCTCGGGGCCGACCCGGCGCGCGTCCGCCCCACCACCAGCGACGCCTTCGTCCGGCCGGCTCCACGGCCCGCGTTCAGCGTGCTCGGTCACGACGGCTGGGCGGCGGCCGGGATGGAACCGATCCGCGACTGGCGGGCGGCGCTGGAAGAAGCCTTCCCGGCCCTGCTCGCAGCGGAACGGTGCGGCGCGCAGCGATGACCCCGACTTGCACTCCGCTGAATTCCACCGGGAGTCGCCCGCACTTCCCGCACTGTCCCGGTCGGTTCAGCCCCGGGCGCGCAGCTCCGCGTAGTACGTCTGACAGGCCTCGTACGACGGCAGCAGCCCCTGTGCCTCGGCCTCGGCCAGCGAGGGTGCGGCGGCATCCTTGCCGGAGAGCAGCGGTGTGATGCCCTCGGGCCATTCGATGCCCAGTTCGGGGTCGAGCGGATTGATGCCGCGTTCACGACCGGGCGCGTAGCCCTCGGAACAGAGATAGACGACCGCTGTGTCGTCGGTCAGCGCCATGAAGGAGTGGCCGAGCCCCTCGGCGACGTAGACGGCGTGATGAACCACGTCATCGAGGCGTACGGCTTCCCACTGCTTGTAGGTGGGGGAGCCCACCCGGATGTCCACGATGACGTCGAGCACCACGCCCCGTACACATGTGACGTACTTGGCCTGGCTCGGCGGCACGTCGGCGAAGTGGATGCCGCGCAGGGTTCCCCGGCTGGAGACCGAGAAGTTGGCCTGCGCCAGCTGCAGACCGTGTCCGGCGGCGTCGTTGAGGTCGGACCTCTTGAACCACTCGTGGAAGCTGCCGCGACTGTCCGGGAAGAGCTTGGGCTCATGCACCCAGGCCCCGGGGAAGGAGAGCTGCCGCATGCGATCACATCCTTGTTGTAGCGCTTGAGGCAGATCGGAATGGGGACAGCCAATTTAACGGGAATTGTCGCCGCCCATGGCTCCGGTGAATGAGATGTCCCGAAGGTTAATTGGACTGGCGCTCAATGATGGAGACCGCCCATAGCGGTGCGGAATATGTAAGTCATTTGATGTGACTTTCGCTTTCATGTCACCCACTGGCTGTGCGGCCATTACTCCGCGGCCGGAGGATGAAAAGCGGGAGTCCGATTATCGGGAACGTCTGTTCGGTCCGACGGTCCACCCCGCTCGCGTACCCTGACGGCCAGGCAGACGCAGCCGATGACGAAGAAGACGACGAGGGCAGGAACGTGCACGTGGCAGGGGCAAGGCAGGGCGTGACCGAAGCGCGCAGGATCGTGATCAAGGTCGGTTCCTCGTCCCTCACCACCGCGGCCGGCGGCCTCGACGCCGACCGGGTCGACGCGCTCGTCGATGTCCTCGCCAAGGTCAGGAGCGGCGGGGAGAAGGAGATCGTCCTCGTCTCCTCCGGAGCCATCGCCGCCGGACTCGCCCCGCTCGGCCTGCACCGCAGGCCCCGGGACCTCGCCAGGCAGCAGGCCGCGGCCAGCGTCGGCCAGGGGCTGCTCGTCGCCCGCTACACCGCCTCCTTCGCACGCTACGGCGTACGTGTCGGCCAGGTGCTGCTCACCAGCAACGACACCAGCCGCCGCGCCCACTACCGCAACGCCTACCGCACCCTCGACCAGCTCCTGGAGATGGGCGCGCTCCCGATCGTCAACGAGAACGACACCGTCGCCACCGACGAGATCCGGTTCGGCGACAACGACCGGCTCGCCGCGCTCGTCGCCCATCTCGTCCGCGCCGATCTGCTGGTCCTCCTCTCCGATGTGGACGGCCTCTACGACGGCGACCCCAGCACCCCGGGCACCTCGCGCATCGCCGAGGTGAGCGGCCCGGCCGATCTGGCCGGGGTCACCATCGGCAGCGCGGGAAAGGCGGGCGTCGGCACCGGCGGCATGGTCACCAAGGTCGAAGCCGCCCGGATCGCCACGGCTGCCGGGGTGCCCGTCGTCCTGACCTCCGCGAGCCGCGTGGCCGACGCCCTCGCCGGCCGCGACACCGGTACGTACTTCCACCGCACCGGACGCCGCTCGGCGGACCGGCTGCTCTGGCTGGCCCACGCCTCCACTCCGCAGGGATCGCTGACCCTGGACGACGGGGCCGTACGGGCCGTCGTCGAGCGCCACAGTTCGCTGCTGCCGGCCGGGATCGCCGCGGTCGAGGGCGAGTTCACCGCGGGGGACCCGGTGGAACTGCGCGACCTCCAGGGCCGCCCCGTGGCCCGCGGACTCGTCAACTTCGATGCGAAGGAGATTCCGCAGCTGCTCGGGCGATCCACCCGTGATCTGGCGCGCGAGCTCGGCCCGGAGTACGAACGCGAGGTCGTACACAGGGACGATCTGGTCCTCCTGCACCACTGACCGGCCCCCTGAAACGGCTGAAAGTCCGGACTTCGGGCAGAGACCTTCATGAAAACCGCCCCACGCCAGGCCCCGGGCTGGTCAACTTTGTAGCGGGGACACAGCGGGGTACAGCACAGCAACGCATTCACAGGAGGCCGCCGGTGAGACGAGCGCGCCCGGGGGCGCCGCCCCGAGGAACGGGTGGCCGCGCCCTGACCAGCGTCGGAGCAGGTGTCGGCTTCGACGAGGTCCGGTCCGTCGACCGGACGTCCGACGGGACCACCGACCCCGAGCCGGTGGTGGCGAAGGAGGAACGCACCCGGTCGAAGCTGTGGCACATCACGCTCAGCGTCTCGGGTACCGAGACACCGCTGAAGGAGGTCAGACGCGGTCTCGAACAGCTCGCCAACGACCATCCCTTCCTGCTGACCAGCCGGTACGCCAACGACCACGCGGAGATCCGCTACTGGGAAGAGGCACGGGACCTGCACGACGCGGCGGCGGTCGCACTGCGGCTGTGGGGCGAGCACCGCTCCAGTGCCAAGCTGCCGCCCTGGGAGATCGTCGGCCTGGAGGTCATCGACCGGGAGACGTACCACCTGCGCATCGCCGAGGGATATGGACCGCCACCGGCGGCACCGGTCGGCGTGCACCCGTACTGACCGGTCGGCTCCGGTTGGGACGGCCGTCTCGCATCACGGGATACGTGAGGGATGCCCGCAGTGTGCGCACTACCCTGCGGGCATGACCACGCTTTCGCCGTACGACAACATGTCCCCGGTCGCCCAGGCCGCCTACCGGGCCCGCTCCGCCGCCGCCGACATCGCGCCACTGCCGCGCGCGGCGAAGGACGACGCGCTGCTGGCGATCGCGGACGCGCTGGAGGTGCGGACGGCTGAGATCGTCGCGGCCAACGCCGAGGACGTCGCCCGCGCCCGCGCGGCAGGGACCAGCGAATCGATCGTCGACCGGCTCACCCTCACCCCCGAGCGGATCCGGGCCATCGCCGCCGATGTGCGGGACGTGGCGGCGCTGCCCGACCCGGTCGGCGAAGTGGTGCGCGGCTCGACCCTGCCCAACGGCATCGACCTGCGCCAGGTCCGGGTGCCGCTCGGCGTGGTCGGGATCATCTACGAGGCCCGGCCCAATGTCACGGTGGACGCCGCCGCGCTCTGCCTGAAGTCGGGCAATGCCGTTCTGCTGCGCGGCTCGTCCTCCGCGTACGCCTCCAACACCGCACTCGTCCGGGTGCTGCGCGACGCGGTCGGCGGCTCCGGCCTGCCGGCCGACGCGGTGCAGCTGGTGCCGGGCGAGAACCGCGACTCGGTACGGGAACTGATGCGGGCCCGCGGCCTCGTCGACGTGCTCATCCCGCGCGGCGGCGCCTCCCTGATCCGCACGGTCGTCGAGGAATCCACCGTTCCGGTCATCGAGACCGGTACCGGCAACTGCCATGTCTACGTGGACGCGCAGACCGACCTCGGCATGGCCGTCGACATCCTCATCAACTCCAAGGCCCAGCGGCCGAGCGTCTGCAACGCCGCCGAGACGCTGCTGGTCCACAAGGACATCGCCGCGGAGTTCCTGCCCCGGGCGCTGGACGCGCTGGCCGACGCCGGGGTGACGGTGCACGGCGACGAGCGGGTACTGGAGTACGCCGAGGGGTCCAAGGCCACCGTCGTGGCGGCGACGCCGGAGGACTGGGAGACCGAGTACCTCTCGTACGACATCGCGGCCGCCGTCGTCGAATCGCTGGACGCGGCCGTCGCCCACATCCGGCTCTGGTCCTCCGGCCACACCGAGGCGATCGTCACCACGTCGCAGGCTGCCGCCCGCCGGTTCACTCAACTGGTGGATTCCACGACGGTCGCCGTGAACGCGTCCACCCGCTTCACCGACGGGGGGCAGTTCGGGTTCGGCGCGGAGATCGGAATCTCCACCCAGAAGCTGCACGCCAGGGGCCCGATGGGCCTGCCGGAGCTGACCTCGACGAAGTACATCGTGACCGGGGACGGTCACGTACGGTGATCTTCGGCCCTCGGTGAGTTTGTAGTCTCCCTGCCCAAAACGACCCACCGGGGCTACGCTGAAGCTGTGCCGGACGACGTGGGGGGCAGGCCGTTTCCGGACGGCTGGGAGCCCGACGACGACCGCGGGGGCGCGGACGAGGACTTCGCCTCCGTGGTGTTCGACGAGGACTTTGTCCGGGCTGCCGAGTTCCATGAAGCCACCGCGGTCGAGCGGCTGTTGGCGGCTGCCCAGGCGCGCGCCGAGGCCGAGGCGGCCCGGGCCCGCGCCGGCGGTGGCGCCGCCGACGACGAACTGTACGACGACGGATACGGTCCGGGCGGCGCATACGGCCGCGGGAGCCCCTACGGCGACCCGCTGGACCCCGACGGGCTCGACGACTACGACAACGGCCCGTACGGGCGCCACGGCGGCTCCCTGCGCCCGTACCGGGGTGCCGCCCGGTGGCACCGCCCGGTGGCCTGGCTGCTCGCGCTGCTGATGGGCATCGGCATGGTCGCGCTGGCCTTCAGCGCCGTCTACCGGGGTGCCTCCGCCAACCGTCAGGACCAGATCCCCTCACCCGCCACGACCGGCGTGGACAGCGCACCCGGATCCGGTGTCGCCCCATCCGCTTCCGCCGAGTACTTCCGCCCCGCGGTCTCTGCGGTCCCACGCACACCCTGATACGCGGTCGCCCTGGCGTGTGCGCACTCGGACCGAGTTCGCACACGCCAGAGCGTTTACGTTCGCGGCAATCGACCTACTCTGAAGGTGTGACCCCTCCCCCGGAGGGGGCTTCTCACTCGTCCGCACATGCGAACTCATGGCGGACAGGCCCTGCCCGAGGCCTTTCGGCCGAAGCAGAGCGTAGCGTGTCGGCCTCGGCCGGTGACGTGGAGTCGGGAGAAGTCATGACAGGCCGTGGAGAACCGCCAGAAGGAGCACCCGAGGGGCTCCCCGGCGGTGGTGAGGACGAGTACCGGTCCGTCGTCTTCGACGAGTCGTTCGTCCGCGCTGCCCGGCTCCAGGAATTCTCCGCTCAGGAGCGCATGGGCGAGCACGCCCGCGCCGTACGCAGCCTCCCGGCCCGGCACTTCCGCACCGGATCCCGGGCCGTCATCGCCCTGATCGTCCTGATAGCCATTGCCTTCGCCACGGCCATCTACATGGGCCTCAGCAATCCGTACCAGCCACCCGTCGGCAGACGCGCCGAGCCGCTCCGGTCGACCGTCATACCCCTGGCGCCCCACGGCGCCGTCCCCGGCGGCAAGGCCGCTGACCTCTTCGGCACGAGTCCCGCCGCCCACTTCCGGACAGGTGCCGCAGGCATCAACCTTCCGATGACCCGGCGGACCGACAACTTCTCGGACAGTCAGGTGACCACCGCCCTGACCACGGTCAAGGACTACCTGGTGGCATCCTCCCTCGACCCCGACGTCCTCACCGGCGGCTCGGTGCGGCCGGTGGAGCTGCTGCTCGACCCGGACCAGACGAACCAGTTCGACCGGAGCGTGACCCGATCGGCCGACGACGGGCAGCATGCCGCGACCGGCTGGCTGGTGCGGTTCGATCCGGCGAAGGTGGCGCTGGCCGATCCGGACATTCGGGTCCAGGGCACTCTGGCCTACTCCGAGGCGGGGTCCGACACCCTGGAGGTGGTATCGGACCACACCTTCACGTACGCCCTGCGCCCGGCCGTCTCGGGCCCCCAACAAGCGGGTCGAGTCTCGCTGTTCACCGTACGGCGCGAGCTGCACTTCCGCTTCGACCGGGAGGACCTGCGGCTGCACCGGCTGGAACTGCGGACCAGCTACGTCCAGGCCGGGCCGCAGGCCTGCTCGTCGGACACGACCGGCACCCTGCGCCCGCTGCTCGCCGGTGAGCGCGCGGCCACCCGCGGGCCGGCGGGCACCGACCCGTATGCGACGGGCCGGCCCACGGCGGCGCTCTGCGGGACGCTGGAGGTCAGCTCCCGGTCGGCCCGGGCCCCTGAGGGCTCCCCGGGTCCTCCGTCCCCGACTGCCGGGTCGCCCCGGAGTCATCCGTAGCGCCACCCTTGCCTGCCGCACCGCCGCCGGTGAACTTGTCGCGGAGCTTGCCGCCCAGGTCCCCGGCGCCCCCGGCTATGTCGCCGACGAGCTTCATCAGCGGGTCCTTGCTGGTGCGCACCGAGTCGGCGTAGTGCGTGGCGGACTCCCGGAACGAGTCCGTCACCGACGTGTCCTTGTCGTCTTCGCGCCGCGGGTAGTGGCCGTCCATGATCCGCTGGTAGTCGCGGCTCTCGGACCACTTCTTCAGCTCGGCCGCGCGCACCGTGGTGAACGGGTGGGAGCGGGGCAGCACATTCAGGATCTTGAGTACGGAGTCGCGCAGATCGCCACCCTTCTCGTACTCGTCGGCCTGCGCGAGGAAGGCGTCCACATTCATCTCGTGCAGATGATTGCCACCGGCAATCTTCATCAGACCGCGCATGGAGGCCTTGAGGTCCTGGCCCACCAACAGCCCCGCCCGGTCCGCGGACAGCTCCGACTTGCGGAACCACTCGCGCAGCGCCATCACGATCGTCATGATCGCCACATTGCCGAGCGGGATCCAGGCGACCTTCAGGGCGAGATTGGTGAGGAACAGCAGAATCGTGCGGTAGACGGCGTGACCGGAGAGGGCGTGCCCCACCTCGTGCCCGACGACCGCCCGCATCTCCTCCTCGTCGAGCAGCTCCACCAGCCCCGTCGTCACCACGATGATCGGCTCGTCGAGACCGATGCACATGGCATTCGGCTGCGGGTCCTGGTTCACATACATCGGCGGGACCTTTTCCAGATCCAGGATGTAACAGGCGTCGCGCAGCATGTCGTTGAGATGGGCGAACTGGGCGTCACTCACCCGGACGGAGTCGGAGAGGAAGAGCAACCGCAGACTGCGCTCGGGCAGCAGACCGCTGAGCGCCTTGAACACCGTGTCGAAACCGCTCAGCTTGCGCAGGGCCACCAGAGCCGACCGGTCCGCCGGGTGTTCGTACGCCCGGGACGAGATGCCCGAGAAACGCCTGCGCTGCCTGCTCGGCACGCGCTCGTGACTCGCATGGCTGTTGTCGGTCATGAATTGGGCCCCCTGTTCGTACGAGACGTCGCTCGCCCCCTGACAAATCCCAGCGTAGGCGCTGGGGCTACGGTGTGCGGGGGGCTGTGGATAACTGAGGAGACGCCCAACATGCCGCACACCGTTGCTCTGCTCGCCGCCGCATCCGAGGACCAGGGCCCGGGCAACACCCTTCGGATCGTGCTGCTCGCCGCGCTCATCGGCGCGGCGCTGCTCGCCTGGTTCCTGCTGCGCGGATACCGCAACGACGACAACAACGACTGAGTCGGCGTGAGCGTGCCCGGGGCCCCCGCATACGATGTGCGCGACGTCTTCCTTCCGACTTCCGATCGATAGGTCCTGCCGAAGATGAGCCTCACGAGCACCGCACACCAGCTGGTCACTCTCGCCGCCGAGGGCGGCGAGCACGGTGGTAACCACGAAAGCCTCAGCCCGTACCTCACCGGAGGCGGTGCGGTCGTCACACTTCTGCTCCTGCTGTGGATCACCACCCGCTTCAACCGCGACCGCTGAGGCGAAGGCGTACAGCTGTGCCAGTAGGCTCTGCACGCATGGGAGAGCAGAAAGTGCCTACCGGCCGCGGCAAACGCCGACTCGGTGTGATGGGCGGGACGTTTGACCCGATTCATCATGGACACCTGGTGGCGGCCAGCGAAGTGGCCGCCCAGTTCCACCTCGACGAGGTGATCTTCGTTCCGACCGGGCAGCCGTGGCAGAAGAGCCACAAGGGGGTTTCCCCGGCCGAGGACCGCTATCTGATGACGGTCATCGCGACGGCGTCCAATCCGCAGTTCTCGGTCAGCCGCAGTGACATCGACCGTGGCGGACCGACATACACGATCGATACGCTGCGGGACCTGCGCGCGATCCATGGCGACGCGGACCTCTTCTTCATCACCGGCGCCGACGCTCTCTCGCAGATTCTCACCTGGCGGGACGCCGAGGAGCTGTTCTCGCTGTCCCACTTCATCGGTGTGACACGGCCTGGGCACGTGCTCACGGACGACGGACTGCCGGAGGGCGGTGTCTCCCTCGTGGAGGTCCCGGCGCTCGCGATCTCGTCCACGGACTGTCGTGCGAGAGTCGCGCAGGGGGAACCGGTCTGGTACTTGGTGCCGGACGGTGTGGTCCGCTACATCGACAAGCGCCAGCTGTACCGCGGCGAATGAGCCACGGAGAGGGGCACCGGTGAACGACCGACAGAACCCGTACGACCCGTACTACCAGCAGCCGCAGATCGTCGGCTACGACGAGTACGGGCAGCCGGTGTATCAGCAGCCCGGGCAGCAGGAACAGCAACACCAGCAGCCCCAGCGGCAGTACGACCCGTACGCCCAGCAGGGGCAGGGGCAGGGGCAGGGGCAGGGGCAGCCGGTTCAGCCGGGGTACGGATACGACCCGTACACCCAGCCCCAGCAGCCCCAGCAGTACGACCCGTACGCCTCCCAGCAGCCTCAGCAGCAGACCTACGGCTACGACGGATACGGCTACGACACCGGCCAGCAGCCGGCCGCGGTCGACACCACGGCGCAGTGGAACATCCCGCAGCAGCCCCCCGCCCCGGCGCCCGCCCCGCAGCAGCGGGAGCCGGAGTTCGAGCCGGAGCCGGTCGTACGCGAGCAGCGCCGCGCGGACCGTGACTCCGGCACCGGGCAGTTCTCCTTCATCGAGGAGCCCGACGAGGACTCCGAAGACGTCATCGACTGGCTGAAGTTCACCGAGAGCCGCAGCGAGCGGCGTGAGGAGGCACGGCGCCGCGGCCGCAACCGGATGGTCGCGCTGATCGTCGTGGTGGTCCTGGTCGTGGTCGGCGGTGTCGGCTACCTCTGGTCCGCGGGCAAGATCCCGGGGCTCGGCGGCTCGGAGAAGGAGAACACCGCGACGACGGGTCCGCAGCAGCGCGACGTCATCGTGGTCCATCTGCACAACACCAAGAAGGGCGGCACCTCCACGGCGCTGCTCGTCGACAACGTGACCACCAAGCAGGGGACCACGGTCCTGCTGCCCAACTCGCTCGCAGTCGCCGACGACGAGGGCAACACGACCACCCTCGGCAAGTCCGTCGACGAGGACGGCTCCAACGGCACCCGCGAGTCCATCGACACGCTGCTCGGCACAAAGATCAGCGGCACGTGGCGGCTCGACACCCCGTACCTGGAGAACCTCGTCGACCTGGTCGGCAACATCGAGGTCGACACGGACACCGATGTGCCGGACACCAAGAAGGGTGCGTCGCCCGTGGTCAAGAAGGGTAAGGCGCAGACCCTGAGCGGCCAGATGGCCGTCGCGTACGCCACCTACCGGGGCCCCGGTGAGGCCGAGACGAAGCAGCTCATGCGGTTCGGGCAGGTCATGCGCGGAGTGCTGCGGAAGGTCTCGGACGATCCGAAGGCCGCCACGATCACCGTGCAGACGCTGGCGCAGATCCTGGACCCGTCGCTGCCGGAGAAGGATCTCGGCGCGTCCCTGGCGAAGCTTGCCGAGCACGCCAAGATAGGCGACTACAAGACGGCACTGCTGCCGGTGCAGCCGGACGGCACCCTCACCGACGCGGCCACAGAGAGCGTCGTCAAGGACATCCTGGGCGGCACGGTGAAGGCCCCGGACCAGGACGCGGCCGTGCGGGTCGGCGTCAAGAACGGCACCGGGAACGAGGACGGTACGGAGTCCGCCCGGATCAGGCTGGTCAACGGTGGCTATGCCTTCGTCGGCAGCGGCAACACCGACACCGCGGTGTCGTCCGCGGTCGTCTACAAGGCCGCGGCCGACAAGGAGAAGGCGACCCAGGTCGCCAAGACCCTGGGCCTGCCGGCGAGCGCGGTGAAGCAGGGCAAGCCTGCCGCGAACGCCGATGTGTCCGTTGTCCTCGGCCAGGACTACAAGATCAAATAGTTGGGGCTCCACGCCCTGAACGATCTTCGAGATGGATCTTCGAAAGATCGCTGCGTGGGCTGTCGGCGGTCCGTGAGACCCTAGAGGTTGATCTGACCGCCGACGAAAGCCTGCTTGTGACCGCCACGGACCGCTCCATCGAGCTCATCAACGCCGCCGCTCAGGCGGCCGCCGACCGGCTCGCGCACGACATCATTGCGTACGACGTCAGCGACGTGCTGTCGATCACGGACGCCTTCCTGCTGGCCTCGGCCCCCAACGACCGCCAGGTCAAGTCGATCGTCGACGAGATCGAGGAGCGGCTCCAGGAGGAGCTCGGCGCCAAGCCGGTACGCCGCGAGGGTGACCGCGACGCCCGCTGGATCCTCCTCGACTACGTCGACATCGTGATCCACGTCCAGCACAGCGAGGAGCGTGTCTTCTACGCGCTCGAGCGCCTCTGGAAGGACTGCCCCGAGATCGCGCTCCCCGAGGACGCCGTCAAGACTCGCGGCAAGGCCGAGGAGCACGCCCAGCTCACCGGCAGCACGGAAGGTGACCAGAGCTGAACGGCAGCAGCAGCGGCAGGGGCCGCAGGATCGTCCTCTGGCGACACGGCCAGACGGCGTGGAACCTGGAGCGCCGATTCCAGGGCTCCACGGACATTGAGCTGACCGAGACCGGCGTCGGGCAGGCCCACCGGGCCGCCCGGCTGCTCGCCTCGCTGAAGCCGGACGCGATCGTCGCCTCCGATCTGCGACGGGCGGCGGCCACGGCCGCCGAGCTCGCCGCGATCACCGGGCTGGAGATCGCCCATGACGCGGGACTGCGCGAGACCTACGCGGGTGCCTGGCAGGGCCTCACCCATGAGGAGATCGTCCGGCAGTACGGCGAGCAGTACGCCGCGTGGAAGCGCGGCGAGCCCGTACGGCGCGGCGGCGGCGAGCTGGAGACCGAGGTCGCCGACCGGGCCGCCCCTGTCGTGCTCGATCACGCCGACAAGCTGCCCGACGGCGGCACGCTCGTCGTGGTCAGCCACGGCGGCACGATCCGCACGACCATCGGGCGGCTGCTCGGCCTGGAGGCGCACCACTGGGAAGGGCTCGGCGGACTCTCCAACTGCTGCTGGTCGGTGCTGGGCGAGGGCGCACGCGGCTGGCGCCTGCTGGAGCACAACGCCGGCACACTGCCCGAGCCCGTGCTCGGCGATGACGCCTAGCCCCCCTTCGGGGCGCGCCGGGACGGTGCCCGGAGGCCGCCTCCGGGCGGCGTCGGCCGGATTTCACTTTCTGGCTGGTCACAGGCTAAAGTTCTTCTTGTTCGCAGCGCGGAAACGCAGGGAAACACAGCGAACAGAGGGGCTATAGCTCAGTTGGTAGAGCGCCTGCATGGCATGCAGGAGGTCAGGAGTTCAATTCTCCTTAGCTCCACAATCAGGATCCCGTCCCCGTCAGGGGGCGGGATCTTCGCGTTCCCGGCTCACCCCTCCCGGCGTCGGCGCAGCGCCGCCAACTGCTGCCCCCTCTCCTCGTCGGCCGGGGTGTATGCCACGATCCGGCTCCGGCAGCCCATTGACGGACAGCGACACGGACGTCATCCGTATCTCGGAGTCAGCTGCCCAGTGCCGGAATGTCTTCGCCCGCGGACCCGGCGGGGCGACGTCCCCCTCTGCCAGAGCTCGGCGAAGGAGGGACTGGCCGCCGAGAGCCGGTCCACGAACGACCGCAGGTCCTGGAGACCGTGGCGCGTACGCTCCGGCTGGACGCCCCGGAGCGGATGGGACGGCCTTGCCGCCCCGACGATCCGTACCGAACTCGGCGCGTCCGGTGCCGGGTTGCAGCTGTTTGTGGCCGGCCGCACCATCTCGTACGCCGTCCTGCTGATCACCGGCGCCAGGCTCGGAGGTCTGTTCGGACGCGGCCGGGCCCATCTCGTCGGGCCTGCGGTCTTCACCGCCGCCTTGCTCGCCTGCGGACTGGCTGCGGACACCGGGCAGTTGATCGCCTTCCGGCTGATCCAGGGCGCAGGTACGGCGGTGATGGTTCCGCAGGTACTCAGCCTCATCCAGCGGCACTTGACCGGCGCGGCGCGCATCCGGGCGCTCGGTGCCTACAGCGCGGTTCTGGTCACCGGGGCAGCTGCCGGGCAGGTGGTCGGCGGAGTGCTGCGTATCCCCGGCATCGCCCGGGCGGCCGTGCGCATTCTGCTGGTGATGGCGATCAACGCGGGCTTCCTCTTCGCAATGACGCTGCATGTCCAGGGCGGTCTCGGCCACTCGGCGCTGCGCGCCGGGCTGATGTTCGGGCCGACCGCGGTGGTCTTCGGAGCGGTCGGAATGACCTGGCGGCGGTGGCCCGCAGGACTCCAAAAGGTCCTGGTTCCGGGCGGATTCGTCCTGGCGGCCGTCGCTTCAGTGGCCTTCGGGCTCGTGATGCGCGACGGCGGGGAGGCGGACTCAGGCTGTATGCGGCTTTGGTGGTCATGGGCGCAGGCCATGTTCTTCCTCAACCACCTTGATACGCCAGGGGCGCACGGGTCCGCGGACGCGCTGCGGGTATGCGCCCTCGCACTCCTGGTGGCCGCGATCGCGGGTACGTCGGCCGGTCTCGTACGGCGTCGGCAGCCGGTCGATTCTCAGCAGGGCTGACCCCCTTGCGGGGCCATGGCAGAATCGGACCGCCGGAGGGGGAGACGGACCGAACGGGAGGGAGCGCGCGATGCCTGCGAGCCGCCACGAGGTCGCGGACCTGCCCCTTTTTCCCGGAGTTTCCCGCGTGTTCGAAGCCCCCGAGGCCTCCGAGTTCCCCGAAGGCGGCGTCGGCTGACTCATGGGTGCACACAGGCGGAAGTGCGACTGGTGCGGCAGTGGTACGCCCATTGTCAGGGACATGGACCCGATCAACCTCGAGTACCAGTACTGGTGCGAGGAGTGTGCGCGGGCGCTGATCATAAAAGGCGACCCGATCGAGACGTATCGGGAGCTGGAGGGGGAGCCGATCTACGGGCGGCTCCTGGAGGACCACTGCACCCTCAAGCGCTTCTACTCCTTCGCCACCGCCTGAGCGCCACGCCGATAAGCGTTCCAAAACGGGCTATATCGGCACCAAGGGGAATCGATTTGGTGGTGGGCCGGGGGGACCGTGTAATGTTCTCGATGTCGCCAGGGAGACCGGGCGGAAAACAGCACGGGGCTATAGCTCAGTTGGTAGAGCGCCTGCATGGCATGCAGGAGGTCAGGAGTTCAATTCTCCTTAGCTCCACAGGGAAGTAACAAGAAGCGGGTCATCCGAATCGGATGACCCGCTTCTTGTCGATGCAGGGCTTGTTTGTGCAGGTCAACTCCGGCCACTGCCAAGGGCCTTGCGCCCGGCGCCCGGCGGCAGCGCGGGACGTTCCGCGGGTGCCTGCTCGATACGGAGTGCCAGCGCGGGGCACCGTCGCACAGCGCGCTGCGCGCGTCCCCGCAGATGCACCGGAACCGCGGCATCCGCGAGTGCGGGGTAACCATCGGGGCCCAGCCTGATCAGCTCCGGGACGATGTCCGCGCAGAGCCCGTGGCCCTTGCAGAGCGTCCAGTCCACCGCCAGCTTCTCGCCGCTCGGAATGGACTCCTCCAGGTCCTGGTAGCCGGGCGCGGGCAGGGGCAGGACCCCGACCGTCTCCCGGCCGCAGCCGCCGTTCAGGACATGGGCGGCCAGATCGTCCGTGAACGCGGACAGGGTCGAGGTCAGGAAGCGGGCTGAGCCGTCCGGATGTTTGCAGGCGCCCCGGCCCTTCACCGCCTGCGTCACCTCGCGCAGCGCCTCCAGGGCTGCGGGCCCGCCGCCGTTCAGCAGGTCGGACAGTCCGCCGGCCGCGGCCGGCAGCCCCAGTTTGCAGGGGCCGCACTGGCCCGCAGTCTCGGCGGCCAGCCAGTTCGCGATCCGCAGCGACTCGCCGAGCGGGCAGGTCTCGGGCCCGATCGGCAGGATCGCGCCTGCGCCCAGCGCGCCGCCCGCCGCCGCCAGGGAAGCCCGGGAGACGACGGCGTCGTGCGTGGCCATCGCGTCGATCCAGTTGCCGTGGTAGCCGCCGGTCAGCACGCCCTGGGGCAGCGGCGGCGCGCCGGCGAGCTGGAGTACGTACCGCAGGGGCACACCGGTGGGCACCTCGATGACCATCGGGCGCGAGACGGCACCGGAGAGGGTGAGCAGCACCGTGCCGGGCTCGTCGGGCAGTCCGGTGTGCCCGTAGCGGCGGGCGCCGATCCGGGCGGCGACGGCGAGCTGCGCGTACGTCTCGGCGTTCGACAGCAGTGTCGGGGCGCCGCCGACGCCCGACTCGGCCGCCCGCTCGCGACGGCCCGGCGGCAGCGCGGGGCCACCGCCCGCCGCCCTGATGACCGCGGAGGCCTCGCCGGAGACCATCCGTTCGGGGGTGCGCACCACGCGGGCGCGCAGCTGCTGCCCGCGCCGGTCGGACAGGCCACGCTCGGCGAGAGCGCTGCGTATGGAGATCTCCGTGGAGTTACGGGTGACGGCGACGATCAGCGTGCGGGCGCCGAGCGCCTCCGCCGCCAGCAGCGCGCCGTCCAGGATCAGGTGCGGTGCGCGGTTCAGCAGGACGGTGTCCTTGCGGCAGGCCGGCTCGCCCTCGCTGCCGTTGATCACGACGACGGGGCGTACCCCGCGTCGGATGGACGCCTTGGCGACGGCCCGCAGCTTCTTTCCGAAGGGGAAGCCCGCACCGCCGCGGCCACGCAGTGAGATGGATTCGGTCAGTTCGGCCAGGCGCTCTCCGGTCATCGGTTCGAGAGGTCCGTGCACCTTCAGATGCATGGGGAGGTCTAGCCGCTCCACCAGGTCGAACCCGGTGGTCAGCTGAGGGAGGCCGACGACGCGGACTTCGGGCACGTCGGGGAGGGGGAGGTTCACGGTCGGTCTCCTGCGGGTGCCTGCCAGGGTTCTCCGGCAGGGGGCGGGTAGAGCGGCCCCGGCAGCGGTGCGGTCTCGTCGACGGCGGGCAGCGGGCCGGTCGGCATGTCGGTTCCGTACGGGTCGTACGGGTGTTCCTGGGCGGGCTCGTACGGGGGACGGAACGTCTGGGTCTGTGCCTGGGCCGGTGGTGCGGGTGAGGGAGCGGGCCAGCGTCCGGCCGGTTGCTGGGGGCTCGGCCCGGGGACCGGAACCGCGTTCTCGGCGGCCCGCGAGACCGCACGGTAGGCGGCGGAGATTCCGGGGTCGGGGCCCGTACGGAGGGGTCCTGAGCCCCCGATGGGTCCGGTGTCGGGGCTCGTGGCCAGACGGTCGGAGCTGCGGGGCGGAGCCCCGTACGAAGTCTCGTACGGGGCCTCGTACAGCGGTGGGACGGGTGCGGAGAGAGGCATGCGCGGGCGGTCGAACGACGACGGCAGCGGGGTGCCTCGCAGATCCCGGCCGAGCCCGCCGTAGGCGCGTTCCCGGCCCAGCTCCTCCCGGCCCAGTTCTTCCCGCCCGAGCGGAAGTACGTGCTCCGCACCGGGCAGCGAGGCCTCGCGGGGCATCGGATCCAGTTCGGAGGGGAAGGCATCGGGCTTGATCAGAGCGGCGATCAGACCGGTGATCCGGCGTTTCGCCGGCGGCGGCAGCAGTCGCAGGCACAGGGCGGCGGCCACCGCGACCAGGCAGAGGCTGTACATCACGACGACCCAGGTCGCGGGTGGCCGGCCCGCGTACAGACCGTGGATCAGCGCAGCACACCAGGCCGGATAGGACAGGGCGTGCAGCGCGCGCCAGCGGCCTGCTACGCGGCCCGGGGTGGCGAAGGCGCTGCGCAGCGCGCCCGTTGCGGCGGCGACGACCATCAGCAGCCCGGCCAGCGAGCCGAAGCCGATCAGCCCGGCCGTGCCGCTCACACCGAGGCCGAAGGGTACGAGGGCGCCCAGCAGTGCCACATGTCCGAGCGCGACCTTCACGGTGACATGCAGGAGCAGGAAGCCGAGCGAGGCGGAGGCGGCGGCCCGGTGGATGCCCTGGCCGAGCAGGCGCTGCCGTGAGGACAGGAACAGCCGGTCGGTGGCGATCAGGCCCCAGGCCACCGCGGCGGTGAGCGAGACCAGTGACAGAACACCGGTGGTGAAATCGAGTGCGGCGCGCAAGTCGTCGCTCCCTGCGACGGCGAGCAGAGGGATGAGAACCAGCACGGCGACGGTGAGCCCGCCCTGTACCGAGCGGTTCGGTCCGGCGCTCAAGGTGGGGGATGAGCGGATCTTGCGATGAGGGTTCATTGGGGCGACTCCGAATGGTTCGGCAAAGCGGTCCCGTTGCGGCATGCTAAGGCGCTCCATACCGGCCAGTACGGGGTTTGAGCGGTTGCCCCGATAGAGGGCGGTACGCGGAGTAACCCCCGCTTCCCGGACCTTCCGCCGCCGCCTCGCGGAGGGCCGGCAGTGACCTTGCGGACGATCCGCCGCCGCTTTCCGGGGTCCTCCACAGGCTCTCCGCGGGCCGTGCCGGGGGCTCCGTCGTTGGTCCTCGTCCACGGAGCGGAAGCGTCCGGCTGAGGTCCGGGCCCGTGCGGTACCCTGGCGCCATGCGTGCCGTACGCCTTCTGCTTAGCGAGCCGCGCTGATCAGTCCCGACCGGTGTGAATGCCTGGTTGGAATCGGCGCGGCGTCCCCTCCTGTGCGAGGGGCTTTTTCGTTTTCGTAAGCGCTGGCAGATGACGATCGATGGAGCTTTGAGGATCATGAGCGAGACGAATTCCGCAGCCGAGGTGGCTGCGCCGCACCGCTATACGGCGGCAATGGCTGCCGACATCGAGGCACGATGGCAGGACTTCTGGGACGCCCACGGCACGTACGAGGCGCCGAACCCGACCGGCGATCTGGCGGACAATCCGGAACTGGCCGCCAAGCCGAAGAAGTTCATCATGGACATGTTCCCGTACCCCTCGGGTGCGGGCCTGCACGTCGGTCACCCGCTGGGCTATATCGCCACCGATGTCTTCGCCCGTCACCAGCGCATGACCGGGCACAACGTGCTGCACACCCTGGGCTTCGACGCCTTCGGTCTGCCGGCGGAGCAGTACGCCGTACAGACGGGTACGCACCCGCGCGCCTCCACCGAGGCCAACATGGAGAACATGAAGTTCCAGCTGCGCCGGCTGGGCCTGGGCCACGACAAGCGCCGCTCGTTCGCGACGATCGAGGCGGACTACTACAAGTGGACCCAGTGGATCTTCCTGCAGATCTTCAACTCCTGGTACGACACCGAGGCGGACCGGGCCCGGCCGATCGCCGACCTGGTCGCGCAGTTCGAGAACGGTGAGCGTCCGACCCCGGACGGCCGTGACTGGAGCGCGCTGAGCGCCGTCGAGCGCGCCGACGTCCTGGGCCATTACCGCCTGGCGTACGCCTCCGTCGCGCCCGTCAACTGGTCGCCGGGGCTGGGCACCGTCCTGGCCAACGAAGAGGTGACGGCCGACGGGCGTTCCGAGCGCGGCAATTTCCCCGTCTTCAAGGCCAAGCTGCGCCAGTGGAACATGCGCATCACCGCTTACGCCGACCGGCTGCTGAACGACCTGGACGGACTGGACTGGCCCGAGGCGATCAAGCTGCAGCAGCGCAACTGGATCGGACGTTCCGAGGGCGCGCGTGTCGACTTCCCGGTCGACGGCGCCGGGAACATCACCGTTTTCACCACCCGCCAGGACACCCTGTTCGGCGCCACCTACATGGTGCTGGCGCCCGAGCACGACCTGGTGGAGCGGATCATTCCGGCTGCCTGGCCCGAGGGCACCCACCCGGTGTGGACCGGCGGACACGCGTCCCCGGCCGAGGCCGTCACCGCGTACCGCAAGCAGGCCGCCGCCAAGTCCGACGTGGAGCGGCAGGCCGAAGCCAAGGACAAGACCGGCGTCTTCACCGGCGCGTACGCGACCAACCCGGTCAGCGGCGAAAAAGTGCCCGTCTTCATCGCCGACTACGTCCTGATGGGCTACGGCACCGGCGCGATCATGGCCGTCCCGGCGCACGACGCGCGCGACTTCGCCTTTGCGCGCGCCTTCGAGCTGCCGATGCGCTGTGTCGTCGAGCCGTCGGACGACCGCGGCACGGACCCCTCCACCTGGGACGACGCGTTCGCCTCGTACGAAGCGAAGCTGGTCAACTCCGCGAGCGACGAGATCTCGCTGGACGGCCTGGGTGTCGTCGACGCCAAGGCGAAGATCACTGCATGGCTGCAGGCGAAGGGCCTGGGCGAGGGAACCGTCAACTTCCGGCTGCGCGACTGGCTGTTCAGCCGTCAGCGCTACTGGGGCGAGCCCTTCCCGATCGTGTACGACGAGGACGGCGTCGCCCACCCGCTGCCCGAGTCGATGCTGCCGCTGGAGCTGCCGGAGGTCGACGACTACTCGCCGCGCACCTTCGACCCGGACGACGCCGACACCCAGCCCGAGACCCCGCTGTCGCGGAACGCCGACTGGGTCAACGTCACCCTGGACCTGGGCGACGGCAACGGCCCGAAGAAGTACCGCCGAGAGACCAACACCATGCCCAACTGGGCAGGTTCCTGCTGGTACGAGCTGCGTTACCTGGACCCGAACAACGACCGGCAGCTGGTCGACCCGGCGATCGAGCAGTACTGGATGGGTCCGCGCGAGGGCCGGCCGACCGGTGGCGTCGACCTGTACGTGGGCGGCGCCGAGCACGCCGTACTGCACCTGCTGTACGCGCGATTCTGGTCCAAGGTCCTGCACGACCTGGGGTACGTCTCCTCGGCCGAGCCGTTCCACAAGCTGTACAACCAGGGCATGATCCAGGCGTTCGTCTACCGGGACAGCCGCGGTATCGCGGTTCCGGCGGCCGAGGTCGAGGAGCGTGACGGGGCGTTCTACTACCAGGGCGAGAAGGTCAGCCGCGTCCTGGGCAAGATGGGCAAGTCCCTGAAGAACGCCGTCACGCCCGACGAGATCTGCGCCGAGTACGGGGCGGACACGCTGCGTCTGTACGAGATGGCGATGGGCCCCCTGGACGTATCGCGGCCGTGGGACACCCGTGCCGTCGTCGGCCAGTACCGGCTGCTGCAGCGGCTGTGGCGCAACGTCGTCGACGAGGAGACCGGTGAGGTCACCGTCGTGGACACCGAGCCCGGCGAGGACACGCTGCGTGCGCTGCACAAGGCCATCGACGGCGTAGGCCAGGACATGGCCGGGATGCGCTTCAACACCGCCATTGCCAAGGTCACCGAGCTGAACAACCACCTGACCAAGGTGGGCGGCCCGCTGTCGCGGTCCGTCGCCGAGCGGCTGGTGCTGCTGGTGGCGCCGCTGGCGCCGCACATCGCCGAGGAGCTGTGGCGCCGGCTGGGCCACACCGATTCGGTCGTGCACCAGGACTTCCCGGTCGCCGACCCGGCATACGTCATGGACGAGACCGTGACCTGCGTGGTGCAGGTCAAGGGCAAGGTCAAGGCGCGGCTGGAGATCTCCCCGTCAATCACGGACGAGGAGCTGGAGGCGCTGGCCCTGGCCGACCCCGCAGTGGTCGCGGCGCTGGACGGGGCCGGGATCCGCAAGGTGATCGTGCGGGCGCCGAAGCTGGTCAACATCGTCCCTGCGTGACGATCTCCGGCTAGCCGCCGATCGCCTCACGACGGTGTGAGGGCTTTCCCCTACGGGCAGGTTGGGGGTTCCGAAGGAACCCTCGGCCTGCCCGTTCCGTTTACGGTTAAGGGAGGCCGGTGGTCGGCAGCCGAATCGACATCCAAGGGGCGTCATGGAGACCGTGATCCTGATCCTGGGGCTGCTCTTTGTCGCGTTCATGGCCCTGGGCATCTATGTGAGCGTCAAGATCATCGGCGCGGCGAAGCGTGGCGTGGACCGCACGATCACGCAGGCGCGCCGCACGGTCGAGGAGACCACGCTGCGGGCGAAGAGCTTCGGCCAGGTGGGGGTGGCCGGAGAGCTGGCGCAGCTGCGGCTCTCGCTGCGGACGTCGATGCGGGCTACGCAGGACGCGTTGCAGGCGGGCGTGGCCGAAGATGCCTCGCTGTCGGAGTCGCTGGGGCTGTTCCAGCGGCTGAGCGTGCACGGGCGGGAGCTCGACGACGAGCTGAAGAGGCTGGAGCGTGAGCCCGACCGGGCGACGGTCGCCTCGCTGCTGCCGGGCCTGAAGCAGCGTACGGAGCGGATCACGCACTCGGCGGAGTCGCTGCGGTGGGCCGCGCGCGACCGGGCGCGGCAGTTCGCCGACGACGATCTGGCGGCGCTGAACACGCAGATCGATGTGGAGGCGGGGGCGCTGCGGCACTGGACGGTGGAGGAGCCTGCGACTGGTGCTGGTGCTGGTGGTGCGGGCTCGGGCGCAGATGGGCGTGGGAGCGACCGGTCGCGGAGTGCGCAGGTCGGCGAGGAAGGTCCGGAGGCGCTCACGGCCCGGGACCCCCGGGCGCAGACCGGTTACCCCTGGCAGAAGACGGTGCGGCCCGAAACGACCAATTGAGCAGGTGGGACGGGCCGAAGCCCCGGGCTCGAACTGATGTGATCGGTCATGGCAAGATGTGGCCTGAAGCGATCGGAAGTGATCATTCGGTCGGGGTCGGACTGCCGAGCGACGGCCTCGGGAGGTAATCTCCCGCTCATGTCCCGCCATGTCGCGATCGTCACCGATTCCACGGCCTACCTGCCGCCCCAGGCGATGGAGCGGCATGGCATCACCGCAGTGCCGCTGACTGTCGTCCTCGGCGATCAGGCGCTGGAGGAAGGCACCGAGATCTCGGCCCGCTCCCTCGCGCTGGCGCTCCAGAAGCGCCGCTCCGTGACGACGTCCCGGCCCAGTCCGGAGGTCTTCGCCGCCGCGTACCGGGCGGCAGCCGACGCCGGCGCCGCCGGGATCGTCTCGCTGCACCTCTCGGCCGAATTCTCGGGCACGTACGACGCCGCGCTGCTCGCCGCGAAGGATGCTCCGGTGCCGGTACGGGTGGTGGACACCGGCATGGTCGCCATGGCCCTGGGGTTCTGCGCCCTGGCCGCGGCCGAGACGGCGGAGGCGGGCGGCAGCCTGGACGAGGCGGTCGTGGCCGCCGAGAAGCGGGCCGCGGGCACCTCCGCGTACTTCTACGTCGACACGCTGGACTATCTGCGCCGCGGCGGACGCATCGGCGCGGCGCAGGCCCTGCTGGGGTCGGCGCTCGCGGTGAAGCCCCTGCTGCAGCTGGACGGTGGCCGGATCGAGCTGCTGGAGAAGGTGCGGACGGCCTCGAAGGCGATCGCGCGGCTGGAGGAGATCGTCGCCGAGCGGGCGGGCACCGGCCGGGTGGACATCGCCGTGCACCACCTGGCGGCGTCCGAGCGGGCCGAGCGGCTGGCCGAGAGGTTGCGTGAGCGCGTGCCGGGGCTCGTCGATCTGCATGTCAGCGAGGTGGGCGCGGTGATCGGCGCGCACACCGGCCCCGGCCTGCTCGGAGCAGTGGTTTCACCTCGCTGATCTCACTCGCGGGAGTGAGTGAGTTATCCACAACGGGTCGGTTTTCCACGGGAATTGGACCTGCTCAGCGGGTTCGGGCGCATGTGCCTAGCGTCGTGAGGCATGGCTCCCCGATCAGATCGTGCACCTCGCGCACACCGTGCAACCAGTGGAAGTGGACCCGGCCGCGCTGCGGCGTCGGACGTGCGCACCCGGCGCGGGTCCGGTGCGGGCCAGGGCGGCGACCCCGGCCCCGGATACGGTTCGGGGCCCAGCTCCGGACCTGGACCGGGACCCGGGCGGCGACGCTTGTCGCGGGGGCGTGCCGCTGCGGTCGCGGCGGCTTCGCGGCGCCGCGCGGACGCTCTCCTGGCCGGTGCAGGCGGGGGACGCGTCGCCCGGCCCGTGGTCGGCCTGGCGCCGCCTCCGGTACCGCAGTCGGCTCCGGCAGAGGAGAGCGTGCCGACGGTGGCGACGGCTCCGGCCGCGCCAGGGCGGTGGGAGCGCGTGGTTCCGGCCATGCGGGAGCGGCTCCCGATGTGGTTGCAGCTCAGGTGCGGTCTGGAGCCGAGAACCCTCGCCGCGCTCGCCGTCGTCCTGGTCGCTGCCGCGGCCTTCGCCGCCGTCCACTTCTGGTCCGCACGCCCACAGTCCGTCCGCGCCCCCGATCCGGTCAACGAGGGCGCGCATGCTCCGGCATCGGACCTGTCCATGGACCGGGGCCTGGACCGGGCCCGCACCCCCGATCCGTCACCCGGACCGCCGTCCGCCGGAGGACCGGGCGGACGGATTGTCGTCGATGTGAGCGGCAAGGTGCGCCGGCCCGGCATCTACCCCTTACCGTCCGGTGCGCGGGTCGCCGACGCGCTGCGGGCGGCGGGCGGAGCCCGGACCGGTGTGGATCTCACCGGCCTCAACCGGGCGCGGGTACTCATGGACGGGGAGCAGATCGTGGTGGGCGCGCCACCCGGCCCGCTGGTCTTCGGCGCCACAGGAGGAGCTGTCACTGGAGGGGGTGCTGCGGGCGCCGCCGGCGGCCCCACGACCGGGCCGGTCAGCCTCAACAGCGCGACGGTGGAACAGCTGGACACCCTGCCCGGTGTCGGCCCCGTTCTCGCCCAGCACATCATCGACTACCGCACGCAGCACGGCGGCTTCCGGTCCGTCGACGAACTCCGTGAGGTCAACGGGATCGGCGACCGCCGGTTCGCCGATCTTCAACCGTTGGTGCGTCCGTGAGCCGCGCCGAGGACACGCGACCGGACGTCCATCCAGAAGTCCATCCAGACACCCATCAGGACGTCCATACGGTGTCGGGCCGACGGCTGGGTATCTCCGACCCGCAACAGGAAGGCCCGGTCGATCTGCGGCTCGTCCCGCCGGCCCTGGCGACCTGGGCCGCCACGGCCCTCGCAGTGGGGGCGCCGGGGCGCTGGACGGCCGTGGGGACGGTGATCTGTCTCGTGGCCGGCCTGGTGCTCCTGGGCGTGTCACGGGCATCGGAGGCCCGGGCCACATGTGCCCGGCCGGTCGGCGAGGGGGACGCTCGGGGCGGCGGGGAGAGCGCCGTACGGAAGCGCCGGCGACTGCACGCCACCGCGGCAGCTGCCGCGCTGCTGTGCGCGGCGGCCGGGGCGACGGCCGCCGGGCTGCACAGCGCTTACGTACGGCAGGAGCCGGTCCATGGTCTCGCGCAGGGCTTCGCGAAGGTCGAGGCGGAGGCGACCGTCACGTCCGACGCACGGCAGACCCGGACCCACGTCCGCGGTGATCACAGCACCCCGGTCGCCTTTCTCCTGGACGCCGAGATCACCCGGCTGACGGCGCCCGACGGTGCCGTCGCCCGGCTCCGTGTCCCGGTGCTGGTCATCGTGTCCCCCGGCAGTTCGGCGGCGCAGTGGCAGCGGCTGCTGCCGTCCACGCGGCTGCGCCTGAGCGGCCGTCTCTCACCGCCTCTGCACAGGGGGGAGCGCAGCGCCGCCGTCCTGCGGCCGGACGGCAACGGCCCGCCCCGCGTCATCGGGCCTCCCACCCTTCTCCAGCTCGCGGCGGGTGATCTGCGTGCCGGGCTGCGTACGGCGACCGAAGGGCTGGAGCCCGATGCGCGTGCGCTGTTGCCGGGGCTGGTCGTCGGTGACACCTCACGGGTCACCCCCGAACTGCACGATGTGTTCCAAGCGGCCGATCTCACGCACCTGATGGCGGTCTCCGGCGCCAATCTGGCGATTCTGCTCGTGCTGCTCATCGGACCGCCCGGCACGGCTCTCCGGGTCGAACGCCGTGGTCTGGCACCTCGGTTGGGTATGTCGCTGCGGATGACCGCGACGCTCGGCGGGGGACTCACTCTCGCCTTCGTCCTCGTCTGCCGGCCGGAGCCGAGCGTGTTGCGGGCCGCGGTCTGCGGGCTGATCACGCTGCTGGCCATCGGCACCGGGCGTCGCCGCTCGCTGATCCCCGCACTGGCGGCCGCCGTTCTGCTTCTGGTGCTGTACGACCCGTGGCTGGCCCGCAGTCATGGCTTCGTGCTCTCCGTCCTGGCCACGGGGGCACTGCTCACTGTCGCGCCGCGATGGAGTGCCGCGCTGCGGCGGCGCCGGGTGCCGCCCCGGCTCGCAGAGGCTCTGGGCGCGGCTGCCGCGGCGCAGGCGGTGTGCGCACCGGTCGTCGTCGTGCTGGCCTCGCGGGTCAGCCTGGTGGCGATTCCGTGCAATCTGCTGGCCGAGTTCGCGGTGGCACCTGCCACGGTCCTCGGGTTCGCCGCGCTCGCCCTGGCGCCGGTGGCCATGTCGGTGGCCGAACTGTTCGCCAGGATCGCGGGATGGCCGGCCGGGTGGATCGCCTTCGTGGCCCGCACCGGAGCGGCCCTCCCCGGGGCGGAGGCCGACTGGCCCGACGGCTGGCGGGGAGCGGTGCTGCTCGCCGCCCTCACGGCGCTCGCGGCGCTGTCCGCCCGGCGCATGGCGCGTCACCCCTGGGCCTGTTCGGCCGTGGCGCTGCTGCTGATCCTCGTGGTGCTGCGACCGGCGCCGCTGACCCGGGTGCTGACGGGATGGCCGCCGCCGGACTGGGCGTTCGCGATGTGCGATGTGGGCCAGGGGGACGCCATGGTGCTCGCGGCGGGGGACGGCGAAGGTGTGGTCATCGACACCGGGCCCGATCCACGGCTCGCCGACCGCTGCCTGCGCGACCTGGGCATCACCCGGGTGCCACTGCTGCTCCTCACGCACTTCCACGCGGATCATGTCCGGGGCCTGCCCGGCGTGCTGCGGGGCAGAGCGGTGGGCGCGATCCAGACGACGAGTCTGGACGAACCGCCGGACCAGGCTGCGTTCGTACGGAGAACGGCCGCCGTCGCGAGGGTCCCTGTGATGCGGGCTGCCGCGGGAGAGCGGCGCCGCATCGGGCCGCTCGACTGGCGGGTCCTGTGGCCCGCCGGCGGAGCGACCGCAGCCTTCGGGACGGAGGAGCCCAACGACGCCAGTGTCACGCTGTTCGTCCGGACCGGCGGACTGACCCTGCTGCTCCTCGGCGATCTCGAACCACCGGCTCAGCAAGGGTTGTTACGCCAGTACCCGGCGCTGCCGCGGGTGGACGTCCTCAAGGTCGCCCATCACGGTTCCGCCCACCAGGACCCCGCGTTGCTACGCAGTGCTCACCCGCGACTCGCGCTGGTGAGCGTGGGCAAGGACAACCCGTACGGACACCCGGCGGCCCGTACCGTCGAGGCGCTCAGGGCCGGGGGAGCGGTGGTGCTGCGCACGGACCTGGACGGCGCGATCGCGGTAACGGGTGCCGGGCCGGGGCTGCGGGCGGTCGGACGCTCATGACTCCTGTCCGGCCGATCGCACCCGTCTCAGATCAGCCACCTGCCGTCGGCCATCAGCTCACGCGCGGTCAGTTCGTTCTCCTCCCGCCATGCCCTGACTGCGTACGGCGTGAAGCGGAGGTACACCCAGGGCGTGCGGCCACGCGGGTCCCAGTTGAGTTTCGCCGCGAAGGCGTCGCCCGATCCCGTGGACAGTCCGGTGTCCTCCACGACCTCGGCGGTCGCGTCGATGAGTACCACATCGCGGGTGTGGCCCAGGCTGATCCTGGTCTGTCCGGTCGACGTCACATTGTGCGCGGTCGGATTGGAGCGCCGGGTGGCCATCAGCAGCGTCCCCCGGTCCCACACGAACGACAGCGGCACCAGTGTCGGCACGCCGTCCGCCGAAGCGGTCGCCACCCAGGCGTCGTTGTCCTTCTCCAAGCGGCTGAGCACATCCTGCTTGCGCTGCTCCCGGCTGCGCGCCGGCTCCGGATTCGTCATGTTCCGCACGCTAGCGAGTGCGCGCAACCGCGCACCTCGGTCGGCGGTCCTAGGACCACCGGCTCATGGCGCAGGCCGGCGCACCGGGACAGACTGCGGCCATGGATCCGCAATCGCCGCAGACCGTCGACGCCTATCTGGACCGCATCGGCGCCGTCCGTCCCGCGCGCCCCGACGCCGCTGCCCTGCGCGACCTGCAGGTGCGGCACCTCACGGCCGTACCCTTCGAGAATCTGTCGATCCACCTCGGCGAAGACATCGTGCTGGAGGAGAAGGCGCTCCTCGACAAGGTGGTGGGCGCTCGGCGGGGCGGCTTCTGCTACGAACTGGGCGGCGCCTTCGCTGCACTGCTGCAAGCCCTCGGCTTCCGCGTCACCCTGCTCCAGGCCCGCGTCTACGGGGACGGCGGACGGCTCGGAATTCCGTACGACCATCTCGCGCTGCGCGTCGAGACCGACGACGGCACCGGACCCTGGCTCGCCGATGTCGGCTTCGGCGACCACGCCCGCTTTCCGCTCGCGCTAGACGACCGTACGGACCAGGAGGACCCGCGGGGTACGTACCGGATCCGGGAGACGCCCGATGCCAACGACGGTGCCGGGGCCGGTGATCTCGATGTGTTGCGTGACGGGATGCCCCAGTACCGCCTCGATCTGCGGCCCCGGGCTCTCGCGGACTTCCGGGGCGGCGCCTGGTACCACCGCACCTCGCCCGATTCGCACTTCACCCGGTCCCTGGTCTGCTCCCGGCTCACCGGCGTGGGCAGGGTCACGCTCAGCGGTCGCACCCTCGTCACGACGGTGGGTGGCGAGCGACATGAAGTGCCGCTGGCCACCGACGCCGAGGTGCTTGCCGCCTACCGTGAGCACTTCGGGCTGCGGCTCGACCGGCTGCCCACGCTGTGCAGGACAGGCGTGTAAGGACCGAACAGCCGACGCACACAAGCGGAACGTTCAATTCGGACCTTCGGTAACACCTCCACCCAAGCCCCGCCCAGACCTTCCGTTTGCCTCGAACGCCCCAAGGGTGATCGAATGCATGATCGTCGGCGGGCCGCTGCTCCGACAACGACGTCCAGCCGTCAGGCCCTATGGTGAATCTCCCCCGGGGGTACTGAAGATGTTCGGCCGTTGGCTGGGAAGCAAGAAGACGACGCATGCAGCAGGCGGCGGCCCACTCGCCGGACTCGCGGTGCCGCGCACTGCGGGAGTGCTGAGCTGCCGTGTGCTCGATCCGGTCAACGTGGCTGTTCAGCAGGCCGAGTTCGTGGTCACGGACAGTGCGGGCCGCAAGGTTGTCGGCGGCGAGACGGACCCGTACGGGAATGTCCTCGCCACCGTCCCGGCGGGCGACTACCGGCTGGCCGTCACGGCGGAGGGCTTCACTCCGTTCCATGGTTCGGCCACCGTCAGCGAGAGCGGCCACGCGGGCCTCGGCGACGTGATGCTTCAGGTCTCCGCGCCTCCGCAGCTGCCCGCCCCCGGTGACTGGGAGATCGAGCCGAACCACTCACAGATCGGGTTCACCGCCCGTCACATCGGACTGGCCCGTATCCACGGCCGGTTCAACACGTTCGCCGGTGCGGTCCGGATCGCCGAC
Organism: Streptomyces sp. NPDC005181; assembly: GCF_040608395.1. Lineage (NCBI taxonomy): Bacteria > Bacillati > Actinomycetota > Actinomycetes > Kitasatosporales > Streptomycetaceae > Streptomyces > Streptomyces sp. NPDC005181. The sequence continues at coordinate 65,129 of NZ_JBEXID010000011.1, read as the reverse complement.
CGCATGGAGGACTCCGCCATGCACGTCATCATCGATGCCGCGTCGATCGACACGAACGTGCAGATGCGCGACGACCATCTGCGCTCCAGCGACTTCCTCGACGTCGGTCGCTACCCGACGCTCGAGTTCTACAGCGACCGATTCGTTCACCGGGGCGGCAGCCGCTGGGGCGTCAGCGGCGCGCTGACCCTGCACGGCGTCAGCCGTACGGTGACGCTGGACACCCAGTACCTGGGTATCGGCAACGGCCTTGAGGGCGAGACCCGAGCGGCGTGCCGGGCCACCACCGAGCTGCACCGTGAGGACTTCACCCTGACCTGGCAGACGATGCTGGCCCGCGGTATCGCCGTCGTCGGGCCCAGCATCGCCATCGACATGGACATCCAGATCGTCCCCAAGCGCTGAGTCCGGGGCGCCCGGTGACCGGGGCGCCGCCGCTAAGGCACTTCGAGCCATCCCTCGTACTCCGCGGCGAACGCGTCGAGCGCCGCGGAGTCCACCCGGCCGGCCGGGTCCTCGACGACCACCAGCCACTGGGCGTCCTCGGCGTCGTCCTCGCCGGCCAGCGCGTCGCGCACGAGCTGCGGCTCCTCGGCGACACCGAAACGGTCGGCGAGCTCTCCGGCCACCTCCTCCGCCGTATCGCGGTCGGGCAGCACCAGCACATGTCTCACATCGCTCACCTGCCCATTCTCCGGTACGGGGACGGATGCGGGGACAGGCGGTCGAAGCCGGGCTGTCAGTGGGGCGTGGGATGCTGAACGGCGATGGCCACCAGAAGGAATTCCACCGACGATCCGCTCGCCCCCCTCACGCTCGCCGTGGGCCAGGAGGACCTCCTCCTCGACCGTGCGGTGCAGCAGGTGGTGGCGGCGGCCCGTGCGTCCGACGCCGACACGGACGTCCGCGACCTCGCCTCCGACCAGGTCCAGCCGGGCACTCTTGCCGAGCTGACGAGCCCTTCGCTCTTCGCGGAGCGCAAGGTGGTGATCGTGCGCAATGCGCAGGATCTCTCCGCCGACACGGTGAAGGACGTCAAGGCGTACCTGGGTGCGCCGGTCGAGGAGATCACGCTCGTCCTGCTCCATGCGGGCGGCGCCAAGGGCAAGGCGCTGCTGGACGCGGCGCGCAAGGCGGGTGCGCGGGAGGTCGCCTGCCCGAAGACGACCAAGCCCGCCGAGCGGCTCTCGTTCGTCCGGTCGGAGTTCCGGGCACTGGGGCGTTCCGCGAGCCCCGAAGCCTGCCAGGCGCTAGTCGACTCCATCGGCAGTGATCTGCGGGAGCTGGCGAGTGCCGTGTCGCAGCTCGTCGCGGATGTCGAGGGCACGATCGACGAGGCGGTGGTCGGGCGCTACTACACCGGCCGTGCGGAGGCGTCCAGCTTCACCGTTGCCGACCGGGCGGTGGAGGGGCGGGCGGCGGAGGCGCTGGAGGCGTTGCGCTGGTCGCTGTCGACCGGGGTGGCGCCTGTGCTGATCACCAGTGCGCTCGCGCAGGGCGTACGGGCCATCGGCAAGCTGTCCTCGGCGCGCGGGGGGCGGCCTGCGGATCTTGCGCGTGAGCTGGGGATGCCGCCATGGAAGATCGACCGGGTGCGGCAGCAGATGCGGGGGTGGACACCGGACGGGGTGGCGGCGGCGCTGCGGGCGGTCGCGGATGCGGATGCGGGGGTGAAGGGCGGTGGGGACGACCCTGAGTACGCCCTTGAGAAGGCCGTGGTTGCCGTTGCGCGGGCGGCGCGGAGCGGCCGGTAACTGTGTGGGACGGTGCGGGGCGGGTGCCGGCCGTGTCCGGTTGCCCTGCCGTCCGCCGTCTCTCCCCTGGCCTCGCGCGCATGGGGGGACCCCTCGACGGGCTTGATGGCGCCCGCCGGGCGTGAGCGGATATGCCGAAGGCCCCGGTTCGTCGCCCTGGGGAGGGTGGCGGGCCGGGGCCTCGGATTGCGCTCGGTGCGCCGCACCCGCGTGGCGAACGCAGGTTCGGTGTGCGGCGCGGGGGCCGGGCAGGGGCGGGAGAGAGGGCCCGCTGGTCCGTTCCGGCAGTTACATCAGAAAGCTCAGCCCTGGAGGGCGGCAACCTTGGAGGCCAGCGCCGACTTCTTGTTGGCGGCGGCGTTCTTGTGGATGACGCCCTTCGAGACAGCCTTGTCGAGCGCGCGCGAAGCGTCGCGAACGGCCGTGGTGGCCTTCTCGACGTCGCCCGCTGCGGCAGCCTCACGGGCCTTGCGGATCGCGGTCTTGAGCGAGGACTTGACGGCCTTGTTGCGCAGGCGCGCCTTCTCGTTCGTCTTGTTCCGCTTGATCTGGGACTTGATGTTCGCCACGAAAGAGCCTTTTCAGGTTCGTTGGATCTTCGATGTGCGCCCCGCTGCCCGTAAGAGCCACGAGGCACAGCTGTCAACGGTACCAGCCGTGCTCCGACCGGCCCAAACCGGTCTCTGCCCCGCAGCCGTGGGACGATAGAAGCTACGTATCGATCCGACCGACCCGACATCGACCCGAGACACGGCGTTCGGCGTCTCAAGAATCAGGACCCTGCGTGCCCGCGACTCCTACCCACGTGCCCGAGCCGAGCCGTACCGACCCGGCGCTGATCCGCAACTTCTGCATCATCGCGCACATCGACCACGGCAAGTCGACCCTTGCCGACCGGATGCTCCAGCTGACGGGCGTGGTCGACCAGCGGCAGATGCGCGCTCAGTACCTCGACCGGATGGACATCGAGCGCGAGCGCGGCATCACCATCAAGTCCCAGGCGGTCCGTCTGCCGTGGGCGCCCACCACGGGCGAGGGCGAGGGCAGCACCCACATCCTCAACATGATCGACACCCCGGGCCACGTGGACTTCACGTACGAGGTCTCCCGCTCGCTCGCCGCCTGTGAGGGCACGGTCCTGCTGGTCGACGCCGCGCAGGGCATCGAGGCCCAGACGCTGGCCAACCTCTACCTGGCGATGGAGAACGACCTCACCATCGTCCCGGTGCTCAACAAGATCGACCTGCCGGCCGCGCAGCCCGAGAAGTTCTCCGAGGAGCTGGCCAACCTCATCGGCTGTCAGCCCGAGGACGTCCTCAAGGTCTCCGCGAAGACCGGTGTCGGCGTGGACGCCCTGCTGAACCGGGTGGTCAAGGACGTCCCGGCGCCGATCGGCAAGGCCGATGCCCCGGCCCGCGCGATGATCTTCGACTCGGTCTACGACTCGTACCGCGGCGTCGTCACGTACGTCCGTGTCGTCGACGGTCAGCTCAACAAGCGCGAGCGCATCAGGATGATGTCCACCGGCGCCACCCACGAGCTGCTGGAGATCGGTGTCTCCTCCCCGGAGATGACCCCGGCCGACGGCATCGGTGTGGGCGAAGTGGGCTACATCATCACCGGTGTGAAGGACGTCCGGCAGTCCAAGGTCGGTGACACGATCACCTCCCTGAACAAGGGGGCGACCGTGGCGCTGGGCGGGTACAAGGACCCCAAGCCGATGGTGTTCTCGGGTCTGTATCCGCTGGACGGCTCGGACTACCCCGACCTGCGCGAGGCCCTCGACAAGCTCCAGCTCAACGACGCCGCCCTGGTGTACGAGCCGGAGACCTCCGCGGCCCTCGGCTTCGGCTTCCGTGTCGGCTTCCTCGGGCTGCTGCACCTCGACGTGATCCGCGAGCGCCTGGAGCGCGAGTTCGGTCTGGAGCTCATCGCCACCGCCCCGAACGTGGTCTACCGCGTCGAGATGGAGGACGGCAGCGAGCACATCGTCACCAACCCGAGCGAGTTCCCCGAAGGCAAGATCGACAAGGTGCACGAGCCGGTCGTACGTGCCACCGTCCTCGCCCCCAGCGAGTTCATCGGCGCGATCATGGAGCTCTGCCAGAACCGGCGCGGCACCCTGCTCGGCATGGACTACCTCTCCGAGGACCGGGTCGAGATCCGGTACACCCTGCCCCTCGCCGAGATCGTCTTCGACTTCTTCGACCAGCTGAAGTCCAAGACCCGCGGCTACGCCTCGCTCGACTACGAGCCCACCGGTGAGCAGTCCGCCCAGCTCGTCAAGGTCGACATCCTGCTGCACGGCGACAAGGTCGACGCGTTCTCCGCGGTCACGCACAAGGACAAGGCGTACGCGTACGGCGTGCGACTCGTCGCCAAGCTGCGCGAGCTCATCCCGCGGCAGAACTTCGAGGTGCCGATCCAGGCGGCCATCGGCTCCCGGGTCATCGCCCGTGAGACCGTCCGCGCCATCCGCAAGGACGTGCTCGCCAAGTGCTACGGCGGTGACATCTCCCGTAAGCGGAAGCTGCTGGAGAAGCAGAAGGAAGGCAAGAAGCGGATGAAGATGGTCGGCAACGTGGAGGTGCCGCAGGATGCCTTCATCGCCGTGCTGTCCACCGACGAGTCGGGCGGGGAGAGCAAGGGCAAGAAGTAGTTCCCGGCGGAATTTCGCTTCTGTCCCGGCTTGAGCCACACCACCTCTACTCGGCGGTAGCCCCAACGGACCCCTGCGTCGCAGCACCCTGCGGCGTGGGGGTCCGTTTGTTATGAACCGGCGTCCGATTGCCTCTTACGCGACGGACGTGCGCGCTCTACCCTGATCACGACTTCGTAGTTACTCGCCAGTTAAACAAGCGGAATCACGCACGCAGGATCAGCACGCAGACGGACGCACATAAGCAGGAACAAGCAGCAGCACGCAGCAACCAAACAACCGGTCGTGAAGCACTGCCGCAGGCCCGGAGGATGTCGTGAGCGACACACAGACCCTGATCGATAACCGACCGCCCTCCGTGGCGAGCCTCTTCATCGACCGCGTTGCGGCCACTCCGGACGGGGAGGCCTACCGCTACCCGGTCCCCTCGGCCACCGGACAGGGCGCCGACGAGTGGAAGTCGCTGAGCTGGGCACAGGCCGCGGAGCGCGTGTACGCGATCGCCGCCGGGCTCATCGGTCTCGGCGTGGAGCCGGAGGAGCGGGTCGCGCTCTCCTCCGCCACCCGCGTCGAGTGGATCCTGGCCGACCTCGGCGTGATGTGCGCCGGCGCCGCGACCACCACGATCTACCCGTCGACCAACGCCGAGGAGTCGTCGTTCATCCTCGCCGACTCCGAGAGCCGTGTGCTGATCGCCGAGGACGCCGGCCAGCTGGCCAAGGCCCGCGAGCGCCGCGCCGAGCTGCCGAACCTCGCCCATGTGGTCGTCATCGACCCGGACGGCGCAGAGCCCGACGCGGCCGACCCCGAGGGCTGGGTGCTCACGCTGGCCGATCTGGAGGTCCGTGGCGCCGAACTCCTGGCGAAGAACCCGGGCGCGGTCAAGGAGCGGGTCGACGCGATCACCGCCGAGCAGCTCGCCACCCTGATCTACACCTCGGGCACCACCGGCCGCCCCAAGGGTGTACGGCTGCCGCACGACAACTGGTCGTACATGGCCAAGGCCACCGTGGCGACCGGCCTGATCACCGAGGACGACGTCCAGTACCTCTGGCTGCCGCTCGCGCACGTCTTCGGCAAGGTCCTCACCTCGGGTCAGATCGAGGTCGGCCATGTCACCGCCGTCGACGGCCGGATCGACAAGATCATCGAGAATCTGCCGGTCGTCCAGCCGACGTACATGGCCGCCGTGCCCCGTATCTTCGAGAAGGTCTACAACGGGGTCGCGTCCAAGGCGCGGGCCGGTGGCGGCGCGAAGTACAAGATCTTCCAGTGGGCCGCCGGGGTCGCCCGCGAGCACGCGAAGGTGTCCCAGGACAACTTCCGGCGCACCGGCACGGCCTCCGTTCCGTTCGCCCTCGGAGCCAAGCACAAGGTCGCCGACGCCCTCGTCTTCGCCAAGATCCGTGAGGCCTTCGGCGGCCGGCTGCGCGCATGTGTCTCCGGCTCCGCGGCGCTCGCCCCCGAGATCGGCTACTTCTTCGCCGGCGCCGGCATCCACATCCTGGAGGGCTACGGACTCACCGAGTCCAGCGCCGCCTCCTTCGTCAACCCGGGCGAGGCCTACCGCACCGGCACGGTCGGCAAGCCGCTCCCCGGCACCGAGGTACGGATCGCCGACGACGGCGAGATCATGCTGCGCGGCCCCGGCATCATGCAGGGCTACCACCGGCAGCCGGAGAAGACCGCCGAGGTGCTGGAGGCCGACGGCTGGCTGCACAGCGGTGACATCGGCGAGCTGTCCGTGGACGGCTACCTGCGGATCACCGACCGCAAGAAGGACCTGATCAAGACGTCGGGCGGCAAGTACGTCGCCCCGGCGGAGGTCGAGGGACAGTTCAAGGCGGTGTGCCCGTTCGTCTCCAACATCCTGGTGCACGGCGCGGACCGTAACTTCTGCACCGCCCTGATCGCCCTCGACGAGCCGACCATCCTCGGCTGGGCCGCCGAGAACGGCCTGGCAGGCAGGCCGTACGCCGAAGTGGTGGCGTCCCCGAAGGTCGTGGAGCTCATCGACGGCTATGTGAAGCGGCTCAACGGAGGGCTGCAGCGCTGGCAGACCATCAAGCAGTTCCGGCTGCTGCCGCGCGACCTCGATGTCGAGCACGGCGAGCTGACGCCGAGCCTCAAGCTCAAGCGGCCGGTCGTCGAACGCGAGTACAAGAGCCTCATCGACGAGATGTACGCGGGAGCGCGCGAGGCGTAGGCGCGGCCCATGGTGTGGACGGGGCGGACTGCCCCGTCCGCACCACTGTTCCTGATCCCCGTTCCTGATCGTGGTTCCTGCGTCTTCTCCTCCACTTCGGTAACTCGGTGCTTCTGGGGAGGGTCGGTCTGTCACTCTGTCCGTGTCGTCAGCGGCACACGGCGCGAAACAGGCCGTGCGAGAACAGGTCAGGAGCGGCGCCATGGGGCCCATTCCCTTGCAGCGGGACACCGTTCAGCGTCCCGGCACCCACGTCGGGCGGGCGGACGCGCAGCCGGTCGCCCGGACCGGCCTGCCGGGGAATCTCCTCGCGCCGGCTGCCGCGCGCCGGTTCGTCCGGGCCGCCCTCGCCGAGTGGGCCGGGCTCGGGCTACCCGCGGCCGTGGGCTTCAGCGACCGGCTGGCCGACGACGCGGTGATCGTTGCCAATGAGCTCGTCACCAACGCCGTCGTGCACGCCGGGACCACCGTCGAGCTGCTCTTCCGGCTGGAGGAAGCGGCCGGGGACGAGGCCGCAGCCCTGGTGCTGGAGGTCGCCGACCATCACCCTGCCCGTTCCGTACGCAGCGAACGCCCCGGCCCCGTGTCCGCGGCGGACCCGGACGACCCGACCGAGGACGGGCGCGGGCTGCAGGTTGTCGCCACACTCGCCGAGCGCTGGGGCATCACGTACCGCACCGGCCTGAAGACCGTCTGGGCCCGGCTGCCCGTCGACGACTGGACCGCGTTGCCCGAGCCGGCAGCCGAGCCGGAACTCCGGAGCGGGCTGCGCACCGCCGAGCTGCTCGCCCCTACCGCGCGGCGCGCTCTGCGCGACGACGCGGACTGGGCGGGCCGCGGTGCGCTCTCGTTCCTCGCCGAGGCCTCCGACCTGCTCGCCGGCCAGCTCGACGAGGACATCGTGGCGGCGCTCGCCGGGCAGTTACTGGTGCCCAGACTCGCCGACTGGTGCGCGATCTGGCTGGAACCGGAGAACGGCGGGCCCGCGGCCGTCCCCCGGCTCGCGAGCCTCTGGCACCGTGACGAGGACGAGACCGGGCAGCTGCGCACGGTGTTGGAGCAGGACCCGATCCGGCTGCCGGAGCGGGTGGGTACCGGGCCCGTCTCCATGCCGTGGCCCGGGACCGACGAGGACGGGGCCGGCCAGGGCGCCGACGAGAGCTCCAGCGGCCGTGCGGGGGCCGCGCTCGCCTATCGGATAACCGCCGGAGGCCGCACGCTCGGAGCCGTACTTCTGGGGCGGGAGGGCATCGCCCGCGTCCCCGACGGGGTGACCGCGCTGATCGAGGACTTCGTACGCCGCGTCGGCCTCGCCGTCGGCGCCGCCCGCGCCTACACCCGGCAGGCCACCATCAGCCGCATCCTGCAGCGGGGACTGCTGCCCAGCAAGGTCGCCGACATCCCCGGAGTCACCAGCTCACTGGTGTACGAGCCCAGCGACGACGGCGTCGTCGGTGGTGACTTCTACGACATTTTCCCGTGCCCCGGCGACCGCTGGTGCTTCATCCTCGGCGACGTCCAGGGCAGCGGTCCCGAGGCTGCCGTCGTCACCGGCCTCGCCCGGCCCTGGCTGCGGCTGCTGGCCCGGGAGGGCTTCCGCGTCGGGGAGGTGCTGGACCGGCTCAACCGGCTGCTCCTCGACGACGCGATGGAGACCGCCGAGGCCGCCGCCCTCATGGTCGCGGCGGCGGGCGGGCAGCACCTGCCGGAGGGCGGTCAGCAGCTGTCGGACGGCGGGCAGCCCCGGTTCCTCTCCCTGCTGTACGGGGAGATGGTGCCGCTGCCCGGCGGCGGCGTGCGCTGCACGCTGGCCAGTGCGGGCCATCCGCTGCCGCTGCTGCTGCGCCCGGACGGCACCGTGCGGCCCGCCGCCGAGCCGCAGGTGCTGCTCGGGGTCGTCGAGGACGTCGCGTACGAGAGCCAGAGCTTCGACCTGGCGCCGGGCGACAGCCTGCTGTGCGTCACGGACGGCGTGACGGAGCGGCGCTCCGGGCCGCTGATGTTCGACGACGGGGACGGTCTGGCCCGCGCACTGGCCGGCTGCGCCGGGCTGACCGCGGAAGGGATCGCGGACCGGATCAAACGGGCCGTCCACGAGTTCGCCGAGCGGCCGCCGGACGACGATCTGGCTCTGGTCGTGCTGCAGGCCCAGTGAGCGTGGGCCGGGAACGACCGGCGGCGAGTGACAATGGACGGTATGCCTTCCGTACTGCCCGATGGTGAACCCGTGCCCGACGACGGGGCGCTGCCCCGCCATGCCCTGGAAGGCGCCGCCGACCGGCCGCTTGGCTTCTACCTGCATGTGCCGTACTGCGCGACCCGCTGCGGCTACTGCGACTTCAACACGTACACCGCGACCGAGCTGCGCGGCTCCGGCGGTGCGCTGGCCTCCCGGGACAATTACGCCACCCACCTGATCGGCGAGGTCCGGCAGGCCCGCAAGGTGCTCGGCGACGACCCGCGGCCGGTCCGTACGGTGTTCGTCGGCGGCGGCACGCCCACGTTGCTGGCCGCCGGGGACCTCGTACGGATGCTGGCGGCGATCCGTGACGAGTTCGGGCTCGCCGACGACGCGGAGATCACGACCGAGGCCAATCCGGAGTCCGTCGACCCGGCGTATCTGTCGGAGCTGCGGGAAGGCGGCTTCAACCGGATCTCGTTCGGGATGCAGAGTGCGCGGCAGCACGTGCTGAAGATCCTCGACCGTACGCATACGCCGGGGCGGCCCGAGGCATGCGTCGCCGAGGCGAGGGCTGCGGGCTTCGAGCATGTCAACCTCGACCTGATCTACGGCACCCCCGGGGAGTCCGACGACGATTGGCGGGCCTCGCTGGACGCGGCGATCGGGGCGGGGCCGGACCATGTGTCCGCGTACGCGCTGATCGTCGAGGAGGGGACGCAGCTGGCGCGGCGGATCCGGCGCGGCGAGGTTCCGATGACGGACGACGACGTCCACGCCGACCGCTACCTGATCGCCGACGAGGCGATGGCCGCGGCGGGCTTCTCCTGGTACGAGGTGTCGAACTGGGCCCGGACGCCCGAGGGGCGCTGCCTGCACAACGAGCTGTACTGGCGGGGCGCCGACTGGTGGGGCGCCGGGCCGGGCGCGCACAGCCATGTGGGCGGGGTGCGGTGGTGGAACGTCAAACATCCCGGTGCGTACGCGCAGGCCCTGGCGGAGGGGCGGTCGCCGGGCGCGGGACGCGAGGTGCTCTCCGAGGAGGACCGCCGCGTCGAACGGATCCTGCTGGAGCTGCGGCTGGTCGACGGCTGTCCGCTGTCGCTGCTGGCTCCGGCCGGGCTGGCCGCGGCCGGGCGCGCGGTGGCGGACGGGTTGCTGGAGGCGGCGCCCTACGCGGAGGGGCGGGCCGTACTGACTCTGCGGGGTCGGCTGCTTGCGGATGCGGTGGTCAGGGACCTGGTGGACTGACGGGGCGGGCGGCGGGTGTGCCCGCGGCGGGCCTGTTCCCTGCCCGCTCCTGCCCGGGGGCTCTGTCCCGGCCCCCCGGTCCTCAGACGCCGGACGGGCTGAAAGCCGCCCGCCCGGCGGGCGACCGGGCTCGGGGGCAGTCGCCGCAGCCCCGTCTACTCCCGCGGCGCCGTGACGAAGTCGATCAGCTCCTCCACCCGGCCCAGCAGCGCCGGCTCCAGGTCCCGGTACGAGCGGACCGTGGACAGGATGCGCTGCCACGCCGCCCCCGTGTTCTCGGGCCAGCCCAGCGACCGGCACACGCCCGTCTTCCAGTCCTGGCCGCGCGGCACCACCGGCCAGCCCGCGATGCCCACCGACGACGGCTTCACCGCCTCCCAGACGTCGATGTAGGGGTGGCCCACCACCAGGACGTTCGCGTCCGTGACCTCGCTCGCGATCCGCGACTCCTTGGAGCCGGGGACCAGGTGGTCGACCAGGACGCCCAGTCGCGCGTCCGGGCCGGGGGCGAAGTCGCGGACGATGGCCGGGAGGTCGTCGATGCCCTCCAGATACTCGACGACCACGCCCTCGATGCGCAGGTCGTCGCCCCAGACCCGTTCGACCAGCTCCGCGTCGTGCCGGCCCTCGACATAGATCCGGCCCGCCCGTGCCACCCGCGCCCTCGCCCCGGGGACCGCGACCGAGCCGGAGGCCGTGCGGGTGGGACGGAGGGGACCGGGCGCCGACGGGCGTACGAGGGTGACGACCCGGCCCTCCAGGAGGAAGCCGCGCGGCTCCATCGGGAACACGCGGTGCTTGCCGAAACGGTCCTCAAGGGTCACGGTCGGGCCCTGGGCCGTCTTCTCGCAGCGGATCACCGCACCGCAGAAGCCGGTGGAGACCTCCTCCACGACCAGATCGGGCTCGGCGGGGACCTCGGGGACGGGGGCGGACTTCTTCCACGGTGGGGTCAGATCCGGGTGGTAGCTGCGCATCGGACGACGATAGGACGGGAACGCGTCACGACACGCCGAATGCAGTGGACAGATGGTCACGTTGCGCACGCACGAACGAGGCGTCCACGAGCGCACCGTGCCCCGGCACGTACACCGCGTGCTCGCCGCCCAACGCCAGCAGCCGGTCCAGCGCGGCCGGCCAGCGCGACGGGATCGCGTCCGGGCCCGCCTGCGGTTCGCCGGACTCCTCGACCAGGTCGCCGCAGAGCACGACGGTGGGGGAGCCGGGCACCAGGACCGCGAGATCGTGGCCGGTGTGGCCGGGGCCCACGTTCGCCAGCAGCACCTGGCGGTCACCGCCCAGGTCGAGGGTCCACTCGCCGCACACCTGGTGGTGCGGCGCCACCAGCACGTCGGCCGCCTGCGCCGCGTCCTCCTGGGGCACCCCGTGGCGCACCGCGTCGGCGCGCAGCTCGTCCGCTCCGCGGGTGAGGAGATCCGTCACTCCGACCGCACCGTACACCTCGGCCCCGGAGAAGGCCGCGGTGCCGAGCACATGGTCGAAGTGGGGGTGGCTGAGTGCGATATGCGTCACCCTCCGGCCGGTCAGTGCCTGCACCTGGGCCCGGACTTCCGCTCCTTCGCGCAGCGTCGATCCGGTGTCGAAGAGCAGGGCCCCGTCCGCCCCGACCACCAGTGCGACCGTCGCGTCCCACCCGGGAAGCCGCCGCCGGCCCACACCGTTGCCGAGTCGCTCCCAGCCGAACTCTTCCCAAGAGGCGTCCATACAGCGACGCTATCGGCAACGACCTGCGCAGTCTCGGGGTAGCGTGGCCGGTCGCCCTTGCTAGGGCCCCACCCGACCGCCGTACACTGGCGGGGGATTACTGGCACTCGGACGCATCGAGTGCCAGGGCTCTTCGAGGAATGACCGAAACGACCGGGATCCACCGAGTGACACAGCTGGAGGTGCGCGCCATGCTCAGCGAACGCAGACTCGAAGTGCTGCGCGCCATCGTCCAGGACTATGTCGGCACCGAGGAGCCCGTCGGTTCCAAGGCGCTCACCGAGCGGCACAAGCTGGGGGTCTCCCCGGCGACGGTCCGCAACGACATGGCGGTGCTGGAGGACGAGGGTTTCATCGCCCAGCCCCACACCAGCGCGGGACGCATCCCGACGGACAAGGGCTACCGGCTCTTCGTCGACAAACTGGCGGGGGTCAAGCCCCTGTCGTCGCCGGAGCGCAGGGCCATTCAGAACTTCCTCGACGGCGCGGTCGACCTCGACGACGTCGTGGGCCGCACCGTACGGCTGCTCGCGCAGCTGACCCGGCAGGTCGCCGTCGTGCAGTACCCCTCGCTGACCCGGTCGACGGTGCGGCATGTGGAGCTGCTGTCGCTGGCGCCCGCCCGGCTGATGCTCGTGCTGATCACGGACACCGGCCGGGTCGAGCAGCGCATGATCGACTGCCCCGCGCCGTTCGGTGAGAGCTCTCTCGCCGATCTGCGGGCCCGGCTCAACAGCCGGGTCGTCGGACGCCGTTTCTCGGACGTCCCGCAGCTGGTGCAGGACCTGCCGGAATCCTTCGAGAGCGAGGACCGGGGAACCGTGTCCACCGTGCTCTCGACCCTGCTCGAAACCCTCGTCGAGGAGACGGAGGAGCGGCTGATGATCGGCGGCACCTCCAACCTCACCCGCTTCGGGCACGACTTCCCTCTGATGATCCGGCCGGTGCTGGAGGCATTGGAGGAGCAGGTCGTGCTGCTGAAGCTGCTCGGCGAGGCCAAGGACTCGGGCATGACCGTACGTATCGGGCACGAGAACGCCCACGAGGGGCTCAACTCCACGTCCGTCGTCGCGGTCGGCTACGGTTCGGGCGACGAGGCAGTCGCCAAACTCGGCGTGGTCGGACCGACCCGCATGGACTACCCCGGAACGATGGGAGCGGTACGCGCAGTGGCACGTTACGTCGGACAGATCCTGGCGGAGTCGTAAGTGGCCACGGACTACTACGCCGTACTCGGCGTGCGCCGCGACGCATCTCAGGACGAGATCAAGAAGGCCTTCCGGCGGCTCGCACGCGAGCTGCATCCGGATGTCAACCCCGATCCGAAGACCCAGGAGCGGTTCAAGGAGATCAACGCCGCCTACGAGGTGTTGTCGGACCCGCAGAAGAAGCAGGTCTACGACCTCGGCGGCGACCCGCTGTCCGCCTCCGGCGGCGGTGGCGCGGGCGGATTCGGACAGGGTGGCTTCGGCAACTTCTCCGACATCATGGACGCGTTCTTCGGTACGGCGTCGCAGCGCGGACCCCGTTCGCGCACCCGGCGCGGCCAGGACGCGATGATCCGGCTGGAGATCGATCTCGGCGAGGCCGCGTTCGGCACCACCAAGGACATCCAGGTCGACACGGCCGTCGTCTGTACGACCTGCAGCGGCGAGGGGGCCGCACCCGGCACCTCCGCCCAGACCTGTGACATGTGCCGCGGCCGCGGTGAGGTCTCCCAGGTCACCCGGTCGTTCCTCGGCCAGGTCATGACCTCGCGGCCCTGCCCGCAGTGCCAGGGCTTCGGTACGATCGTGCCGACCCCGTGCCCGGAGTGCGCCGGTGACGGCCGCATCCGCTCGCGGCGCACGCTCACCGTGAAGATCCCCGCCGGTGTCGACAACGGCACCCGCATCCAGCTCGCGGGCGAGGGCGAGGTCGGACCCGGCGGCGGCCCGGCCGGCGACCTGTACGTCGAGATCCACGAGTTGCCGCACGCGGTGTTCCAGCGCCGCGGCGACGATCTGCACTGCACCGTCACGATCCCCATGACGGCGGGCGCGCTCGGCACCAAGGTGCCGTTGGAGACGCTCGACGGCCTGGAGGAGGTCGACATCCGGCCGGGCACCCAGTCCGGCCAGTCGGTCCCGCTGCACGGGCGCGGCATCACGCACCTGCGGGGTGGCGGGCGCGGCGATCTGATCGTGCACGTCGAAGTGATGACCCCGTCGAAGCTGGACCCGGAGCAGGAGCGACTGCTGCGGGAGCTGGCGAAGCTGCGCGGCGAGGAGCGGCCCACCGGTCAGTTCCAGCCAGGACAGCAGGGGTTGTTCTCCCGGCTGAAGGACGCGTTCAACGGCCGCTGAGGGCCGTCCCGTCGCGTCACCGCCCTGTGCATCGCACCGCCCGCCGGTCCCGGACCGACGGGCGGTGCGCATTTGGCGGTAACACTTCCCGGCACCTTTCGGATCCCCCTTCGGCTGCCCTTTCGGATCCCGCTTCGGATATCTTTCCGGCCGCCTCATGGCTGATTCGGCACGGTGCATGGGACGTGACACGATGCGGCCATGCCATCCGCGTTGACCGATCTCTGCCGGTATCCGATCGTGCAGGCCCCGATGGCGGGCGGTGTGTCCTGTCCGCAGTTGGTCTCGGCCGTCGCCGAAGCGGGCGGGCTCGGCTTCCTCGCTGCCGGGTACAAGACGGCGGACAGCATGTACAACGAGGTCAAACAGCTGCGCCGGCTGACCCGTCAGCCGTTCGGCGTCAACCTCTTCATGCCGCAGCCGAGCCTCGCCGACCCGAGCGCCGTCGAGGTGTACCAGCAGCAACTGGCCGGTGAGGTCGCCTGGTACGAGACTCCGCTCGGCGACCCGGACTCGTGCGGTGACGACGGATACGAGGCAAAGCTCGCCATCCTTCTGGAGGACCCGGTTCCGGTGGTCTCCTTCACGTTCGGCTGCCCCACCCGCGACACCTTTGAAGCGCTCGCCGGAGCCGGTACGTACACCGTCGTGACGGTCACCACGCCCGAGGAGGCGCAGACCGCCCAGTGGGTGGGCGCCGATGCGGTCTGTGTCCAGGGCATCGAGGCGGGCGGCCACCAGTCCACCCACCGCGACGACCCGCAGACCGACGGCACCGGCATAGGGCTGCTCTCCCTGGTGGCCCAGGTCCGCGAGACCGTCCAGGTGCCGGTCATCGCAGCGGGCGGCATCATGCGCGGCTCCCAGATCGCAGCGGTGATCGCGGCGGGTGCGGAGGCGGCGCAGCTCGGCACGGCTTTCCTGGTCTGCCCCGAGTCGGGTGCCCATCTGCTGCACAAGCAGGCGCTGACCAACCCGTTGTTCGTACGGACGGCGCTGACCCGGGCGTTCTCCGGGCGACCGGCCCGCGGCCTCGTCAACCGCTTCATGCGCGAGCACGGGCCGTACGCCCCCGCGGCCTACCCGCAGGTGCACCATGTCACCAGCGGGTTGCGCAAGGCCGCAGCCAAGGCCGGGGACGCCCAGGGCATGGCCCTGTGGGCGGGCCAGGGCCACCGGATGGCGCGCGAGCTGCCGGCCGGCCGGCTGATGGGGCTGCTCGCCGAAGAACTGGACGCCGCACGCGCGGCAGTGAGCACAAGGAGCACGCAGTGACCGCACCGGTCTTCGTCGTCGAGCAGGTCCCCAGCGGCCCGCGGTTCGTCCTGGAAGGGCCCGAGGGGCGGCACGCCGTATCGGTGAAACGGCTGCACGCCGGGGAGGGCGTCGTCCTGACGGACGGGCACGGCCGGTGGGTGGAAGGCGTCGTACAGGCCGCCGAGGGCAAGGACCGGCTCGTCCTGACGGACCTCGGCACGGTCCACGAGGAGCCCCGGCCCGCGCCCCGTATCACCGTGGTCCAGGCGCTCCCCAAGGGGGATCGCGGTGAGGTCGCCGTCGAGACCCTTACGGAGACCGGTGTCGACGCGATCGTGCCGTGGCAGGCCTCGCGCTGCATCACCCAGTGGAAGGGCGACCGCGGTCTCAAGTCCCTGGCGAAATGGCGGAACACGGCCCGCGAGGCGGGCAAGCAGTCGCGCCGGGTGCTGTTCCCGGACGTGACGGACGCAATGACGACCAAACAGGTTGCCGCGCTTCTGGCCAACGCGGACTTCGCGGCCGTCCTGCACGAGGAGCGGGAGTACGACAGTGAGCCGCTGGCCACCGTCGGACTCCCCGTCGGGGGCGAGATCATGCTGGTCGTGGGGCCCGAGGGCGGTGTCTCGCCGGACGAGCTGGAAGCCTTTGCCGAGGCCGGCGCCCGGACTTGCCGACTCGGCCGGAGCGTACTGCGCACCTCGACGGCGGGCACCGCAGCGACGGCGCTGCTGCTGGGACGCACCGGCCGCTGGGCGTAACCACCCTTTACCGCATGTCCGGTGTGGCTGCAAGCGGTCTACCGCACTGTGGGGAGTGGTGGGACGATTTCACGTATGGGGACATTGAGGGCATCGAGTCCATGGGGTCACGGCCGGACCCGTCGTATTCCGGCCGTACTGTGCCTCGTCGGTGCGGCGGTTGCGGGGGCCGTCGCCTGCGAGCCGATCGACGGGCTGAACTCCGCGTCCGTCGCCCTGACCACCGACCGGACCAGCACCGCGGCGCTGGAGCGCAAAGGGGTCGATGTGCAGTGGCTGAACTGCACGGCCGAGGTCGAGAGCGGCGGGGCGACGTCGTCCTCGCCCTCACCCTCCGCGTCCGTGCGGCAGGTGGCGCAGGTCGACTGCCGCGGCCGGACCGCGGGCGGCAAGGACATCACGATCGCCGGCAAGGTCACGAAGGAGGTCAACGGGCTTTGTGTACGGGGCGACTTGACCGGGAAGGTCGGCGACAGGACCGTCCTGCGGGCCGATGTGCTCGGCGACTGCGACGCCGCCCCCTCGATCGGCGGCGTGACACCGCCGACGGGCGGTGGCGGCGGTGGAAGCGGCGGTGGCGGTGCCGGGGCCCGGCCGACGGTCACCGTGACCGTCACGGTGACCGACTATCCCCAGGGCAAGTGAGTGTGTCCGACCCGCAGGCGTGGGCGGACTCCGGCCAACCCCGTTCCCCGCAGCGCGACCGCAGCCTAGGGTGATCGATGTGACACAGCCTGCCTATCTCCGGTACCCCCATGTCCAGGGTGAATTGATCGCCTTCACCGCCGAGGACGATGTCTGGCTGGCGCCGCTCGACGGCGGCCGGGCCTGGCGGGTCAGCGCCGACAACCGGCCCGTCGGCCAGCCGCGCATCTCGCCCGACGGCACCCACGTCGCCTGGACATCCACCCGGGACGGCGCCCCCGAGGTGCACCTCGCGCCCGTCGACGGCGGCCCCTCGAAGCGGCTGACCTACTGGGGCGACGCCCGAACCTCCGTGCGTGGCTGGACCCCTGAAGGTGACGTACTGGTCATCAGCACCCACGGGCAGGTGTCGCTGCGCCGCAGCTGGGCCCGGGCGGTCCCGGTCGACGGCGGGCCCGCGCGGACCCTGCCGTACGGGCCGGTCGGCTCTCTCGCGTACGGACCCGGCGGACGGATCCTGCTGCTCTCCGCCACCATGGGGCGCGAGGCCGCCACCTGGAAGCGCTACCGGGGCGGCACGGCGGGCAAGTTGTGGCTTGCGTACGTACCCGGGGAAGGCCAGGGACCGGACGGCGCCACCGACTTCGTACGGATCCACGAGGGCCTCGACGGCAATATCGAATGCCCGATGTGGGTCGGCGACCGTCTCGCCTTCCTCTCCGACCACGAAGGCGTCGGCGCCCTCTACTCCTCGCTCCCCGACGGCTCCGACCTGCGCCGGCACACCGAGGCCGGCGGCTTCTACGCCCGCCACGCGACGACCGACGGCACCCGTGTCAGCTACGCCTCGGCCGGTGAGCTGTGGCTGCTCGACGACCTCGAAGGCGCCGTACCCCGCCGTCTCGACATCCGGCTCGGCGGCCAGCGCGCCGACCTCCAGCCGCACCTCGTGCACGCCGGGAGCCACCTCGACTCGGCGTCCCCGGACCGTACCGGCCGCGGCAGCGCCGTCGGGACGCGCGGCGCCGTCCACTGGGTCACCCACCGTGAGGGCCCGGCCCGTGCACTGGCCGTCGAACCCGGGGTACGGGCCAGACTGCCCCGCACGTTCCAGGCCGACGGCGATCAGCACGTCGTCTGGGTCACCGACGCGGAGGGCGACGACGCCCTCGAGTGCGCACCCGCCACCGGAATCGCCCCTGGCACCGCACCGCGCCGGCTGGCCGCCGGCCGGCTGGGCAGGGTGCTCGACCTGGCGGCGGCCCCCGACGGCAGCCGGTTCGCCGTCGCTTCGCACGACGGCCGGATCCTGATCGTCGAGCGGGAGAGCGGCGAGATCCACGAGGTCGACCGGAGCGAGCACGGCGACGCCGCCGGGCTCGTCTTCTCGCCCGATTCGGCATGGCTCGCCTGGTCCCACCCCGGGCCCGAGCCGCTGAGCCAGCTCAAGCTCGCGCACCTCGCCGATCTGTCGGTCGCCGAGGCCACGCCGCTCCGCTTCCGGGACTACGCCCCCGCGTTCACCGTCGACGGCAAGCACCTCGCCTTCCTCTCCGAGCGGGCCTTCGACCCGGTCTACGATGCGCACGTCTTCGACCTGGCCTTCGTCGGCGCGTGCCGCCCGCACCTGTTGACGCTCGCCGCCACCACACCCTCCCCGTTCGGTCCGCAGCGCCACGGCCGCCCGACCGAGAAGGAGAAGAGCTCCGGCGACGGCGACCAGGACAACCCCACCGCGCTGCCCGTCACCCGGATCGACCTCGAAGGGCTCGCCGACCGGATCGTGCCGCTGCCCGTCGAGGCCGCCCGCTACTCCTCGCTGCGCGCGGCGAAGGACGGACTGCTGTGGCTGCGGCACCCGGTGACGGGCGTGCTCGGTACGGCAGGGGCGACGCCGGACTCCCGGGGGCCGGAGACCGTCCTGGAGCGGTACGACCTGGAGAAGCTGCGCAGCGACGAACTCGCTTCCGATGTCAGCCGGTTCGCCGTCAGCGGCGACGGCAAGCGGCTGGTCCTGCACACCCGGGGCAAGCTGCGCGTCGTGCCCGCCGACAGCCGTGTCCCGGCGGACTCCGACGACGACCACGACGGCGGCGGCGACAACAACGTCACCGTCGACCTCTCCCGGATCCGGCGGACCGTCGAACCGGCCGCCGAATGGCGCCAGATGTACGACGAGGCCGGCCGCATCATGCGCGACAATTTCTGGCGGCCCGACATGGGCGGCGTCGACTGGGACGGGGTCCTCGACCGCTACCGGCCGGTGCTGGCGCGCGTCGCCACCCATGACGACCTTGTCGACCTGCTCTGGGAGGTGCAGGGGGAGCTCGGCACCTCGCATGCGTATGTGACGCCGCCGGGCGGCCGGCACGACGACCCGAGCCGACAGGGGCTGCTCGGGGCCGACATCTCCCGTGCGGACGACGGCTATTGGCGCATCGACCGGATCCTGCCGTCCGAGACGTCCGACCCGGCAGCCCGCTCGCCGCTCGCCGAGCCCGGCGTCGCGGTCCGCGCCGGGGACGCGATCCTCGCCGTCGACGGGCAGGAGGTCGACCCCCTGACCGGGCCCGGACCGCTGCTCACCGGCTCGGCGGGCAAGCCGGTCGAGCTGACCGTCGAGCCGGTGGACGGCGGCAATCTGCGTCATGTCGTCGTCGTACCGACCGCGGACGAGGAGGCGCTGCGCTACCACGCGTGGGTGGCGGACCGGCGGGCGTATGTGCACGAGCAGTCCGGCGGGCGCCTCGGCTACCTCCACGTCCCTGACATGGTCGGCTCCGGCTGGGCGCAGCTCCACCGCGATCTGCGGGTCGAAGTGGCCCGTGAGGGGCTGGTGGTGGACGTTCGGGAGAACCGCGGCGGCCACACGTCACAGCTGGTGGTGGAGAAGCTGGCCCGTCGCATCGTCGGCTGGGACCTGCCGCGCGGCATGCAGCCGTACAGCTACCCCGGGGACGCGCCGCGCGGTCCGGTGGTGGCCGTGGCGAACGAGTTCTCCGGCTCGGACGGCGACATCGTGAACGCCGCGATCAAGGCCCTCGGGATCGGGCCGGTGGTCGGTACGCGGACGTGGGGCGGCGTGGTGGGCATCGACAGCCGGTACCGGCTGGTCGACGGCACACTGGTCACGCAGCCCAAGTACGCGTTCTGGCTGGAGGGGTACGGCTGGGGTGTCGAGAACCACGGGGTGGACCCGGATGTGGAGGTCGTGATGGCGCCGCAGGACCACGCGGCGGGGCGGGACCCGCAGCTGGATGCGGCGATCCGGATCGCGCTGGAGGGGCTTGCGGAGAGCCCGGCGAAGACGGCACCGGGTCTGCCGGGGTAGGGGGCAGGGGCTTGTTCCCCTGCCTGCCCGTTCCTGCGACCGGGGCAGCAGCGCTCCGGTCGCGGGAACGGGCAGGCCGCGCCCGATAGCATGCCCGTGTACGGATCAACCACGCGACCGAGGAGCCCGGCCATGGCGGGAGAACCGCAGCCCGACTGCCTGTTCTGCAAGATCGTCTCGGGAGAGGTCCCGGCAACCATCGTCCGCGAGACCGGGACGACCGTCGCCTTCCGCGACATCAACCCCCAGGCCCCCACCCACATCCTCGTCATCCCCCGCGTCCACCACCGCGACGCCGCCGCCCTCGCCGCCGCCGAACCGCAGATCGCCGCCGACATACTGCTGGAGGCCGAGCGCGTCGCCGCCGACGAGAAGATCACCGACACGGGTTACCGGGTCGTCTTCAACACCGGTACCGGTGCCGGACAGACCGTCTTCCACGCGCACGCCCACGTCCTGGGCGGCCGCGGAATGCAGTGGCCCCCCGGATAACAGGCCGCCGCACCATGTCCGTACGAGAGCTCGTCGTCCTCGGCACCGCCAGCCAGGTCCCCACCCGGCACCGCAACCACAACGGCTATCTGCTGCGCTGGGACGGCGAGGGCATCCTCTTCGACCCGGGCGAGGGCACCCAGCGCCAGATGCTGCGGGCCAAAGTCGCCGCGCACGACATCAACCGGATCTGCGTCACGCACTTCCACGGCGACCACTCGCTCGGCCTGGCCGGGGTGATCCAGCGGATCAACCTCGACCAGGTGCCGCACCCCGTCACCGCGCACTACCCGGCGAGCGGCCGGCACTTCTTCGAGCGGCTGCGGTACGCGACCGCCTACCGCGAGTCCGTCGAGCTGACCGAGGCCCCGGTCGCCGCCGACGGGATCCTGGCCGAGACGGACGCGTACACCCTGCACAGCCACAAGCTCTCGCACCCCGTCGAGTCGTACGGCTACCGCCTCGTCGAGCCCGACCGGCGGGTCATGCTTCCCGACCGGCTCGCCGAGCACGGGATCGGCGGGCCGGACATCGGCCGGCTCCAGCGCGAGGGCTCGCTGGACGGCGTCGGCCTCGACGAGGTCTCCGAGCGCAGGCGCGGACAGCGCTTCGCGTTCATCATGGACACGAGGCTCTGCGACGGCGTGTACACGCTCGCCGAGGGGTGCGACATGCTGGTCATCGAGTCGACCTTCCTCGACGAGGACGAACGTCTCGCCACCGACCACGGGCATCTCACCGCCGGACAGGCGGCCCGGGTGGCCCAGGAGGCGGGCGTACGGCATCTCGTACTGACGCACTTCTCGCAGCGGTACGCAGACCCGGACGTCTTCGCCACCCAGGCCCGCGCCGCCGGGTTCGAGGGCGAACTGACCATTGCCCAGGACCTGATGAGCGTTCCTGTCCCCACCCGCCATCAGCAGCGGTGACATCAACAGCAACACCATTCGTTAGCGAGAAACCCGTGCATCTCCCCAAGGCCGAACTCCACCTCCACATCGAAGGAACCCTTGAACCCGAGCTGGCCTTCGCCCTCGCCGCACGCAACGGCGTGGAGCTGCCGTACGCGAACACCGAAGAGCTGCGCACGGCCTACCTCTTCGACGATCTGCAGACCTTCCTCGACCTGTACTACGCGCTGATGGCCGTCCTGCGCACCGAGCAGGACTTCGAGGAACTCGCCGACGCCTATCTCACCCGCGCCGCCGCCCAGGGCGTCCGCCACGCGGAGATCTTCTTCGACCCGCAGGCGCACACCGCCCGCGGTGTCCCGATCGGCACCGTCGTCGAAGGACTCGGCCGGGCGCTCGACCGCAGCGAGGAGAAGCACGGCATCTCCACCCAGCTGATCATGTGCTTCCTGCGCGACCAGTCCGCCGCGTCGGCCCTGGAGACCCTCGACGCCGCGAAGCCCTGTCTGCACCGGATCAGCGCCGTCGGCCTCGACTCGGCGGAGGTCGGGCATCCGCCCGCGAAGTTCCGTGAGGTGTACGAGGCGGCCGAGGCGCTCGGGCTGCGGAAGGTCGCGCACGCCGGCGAGGAGGGCCCGCCCGAGTACATCCGGGAGGCGCTCGACATCCTGGGGGTCGAGCGCATCGACCACGGGCTTCGCTGCATGGAGGACCCGGACCTGGTGAAGCGGCTCGTCGCCGAGCGGGTGCCGCTCACGCTCTGCCCGCTGTCCAACGTGCGGCTGCGCGCCGTCGACACCCTGGAGGACCACCCGCTGCGGGCCATGCTGGACGCCGGACTGCTGTGCACGGTGAACTCCGACGACCCCGCCTACTTCGGCGGATACGTCGGAGACACCTTCCACGCCGTCCACGAGGCGCTCGGCCTGGAGCGTGAGCAGCTGCGCACGCTGGCCCGCAACTCCTTCGAGGCGGCCTTCCTCGACCACGACGAGGAGCGCAGGTCGCGCTATCTGTCGGAGGTCGAGGCGTACGCGTTCGACTGAGCGCCCGCGCCCGACGGACCGGCCGTCCGGAACGCGTTCCTGCCGAGGCGCCTGCGGCGCAGCGCGGGCACGCTGATCTCCGTGACGGCCTGTTCGGGCGAGCCCACCTTCGGCACCGCACCGGGCAGCGTGCCGGTGGTGGCGGCGAGCAGGGCCGCGGGAGCGCCACCCCGGCGGCGGACCGCACCGGGCACCAGCGGACGGCCACCGGTGTGCAGGGCGACGGCCGTGACCGGGGCGGCGACCAGCACCGTCACGGCACCCAGGATCAGGCCCATCACCGGATAGCCGGCCGCCTCGGACAGCACACTGCCGAGGACCGGACCGCAGGCCACGCCGACGGACGACGCGGAGCCCGCCAGGACCGCCCAGCGTCCGCGCACGTCCAGCGCCGCGGCCAGGCCGATCAGGTACGACAGGACCACCGGGTAGACGGTGTTCCACGTGATCTCACCGGCGGCGAACGAACCGAGGCCGTCCGCCGACGAGCTGAGCACGATGCTGGCCGCGATGATCACCGTCCCGAGACCGATCGGCACGGCCCGGCCGAGCCGTGCGCCCAGCACCCCGGCGCCCATCACGCCGAGCAGCGCGGCACCGAGCGCGGCGGCGAACACCGCGCCGACGGTGACCTCGGAGAGTCCGGCCTGGACCACACCGATCCGGCTGCTGACCCCCCACAGAGCGTTCTGCGCCATGGACCAGACGAGCATGCCGCCCGCCAGCACCAGACCGGAGCGGCGGTGCGGCAGCCGGCCGGAGGCGGGCGCGCCGGCACCGGTGGGCGCCGATCCGCCGAGCCGTGCGGTGGCGGGCCAGACGAGCAGGGCGACCAGCGCGATCGAGGCGAACGGCAGCCGGTGGCCGTGGCTCAGGTGCGGCATCGTCAGATAGAGGGCGCCCGCGGTCGCGGAGACGCTGAGCAGGCCCAGCGACGAGGTGCGGTGCGGATCGCGCTGCGCGGCGATGCCGGCCGCGGCCACCGCCGTCGCCGTACCGGAGCCGAAGCCGCCGATCATCGCGCCCATGACCACCAGCGGCACGGAGCCCGTCAGCGCGGCGCAGCCGTACCCCGCCATGGCCAGGACCAGCCCGAGCCGTGCCGGTCTCCGCAGCCCGTACACCTCGACCCGGCCCGCCAGCGAGAACCCGGCGGTGGCCGAACTCAGCAGCAGCGCGCTGCCGACGAGTCCGGCCTGGGCCGCGCTGAGACCCAGATGGGTGGAGAGCCTGCCGACGAGGGTGGGGAGCAGATAGGCGGCGAGGTAACCGGCGGTGAACACGGCGACCAGGGGCCACGCGGCGCGCGGGCGCGAGGACATGGGCGTTCCTGAAGACATGCCGAAGAAGGCAGGGGAGGGCAATGGGGGAAATGCGGGGGAGGCAGCACACTCGTCGGTGACGTCGACAACGGTGCTCGCGGGCCAATTTGTATCAAGTGCGCACAGCCGACCGAAAGGCACCCCTGTGTGATCTGGGTCACTTATGTGTTTACGGTCTTACGTGCCGGGTAACAGCGAATGTTTACGCAGGTCAGCGTCTGTACGCGCAGACCCGCCGCCCGCCCTCCCGACGCGGCGGCGCGGACCCTCCGGATGCGAACGCGTATCGGGCACACTGGCCAGATCTGCCACGACCGGGGAGTGCAAGGTGAGTACAGACAATCCAGGCATCGACCCACTGGACGGGCTGCGCGCCCCGCAGGACCCGGACTGCGATGTGTTCCTCACCGGCACGGTCTTCCTCGACATCGTCTTCACCGGCCTGGACAGCGCCCCGGTGCGCGGCACCGAGTCCTGGGCGCGCGGCATGGGCTCCAGCCCCGGCGGGGTCGCCAACATGGCCACCGCACTGGCCAGACTCGGACTGCACACCTCGCTCGCCGCGGCATTCGGCGACGACCACTACGGGGAATACTGCTGGGACGCCCTCGAGCAGGGCGAGGGCATCGACCTCTCGATGTCGCACACCGTCCGCGGCTGGCATTCGCCGGTGACCGTGTCGATGGCCTACGAGGGCGAGCGGACGATGGTGTCGCACGGCCACGAGGCCCCGCCGCCCGCCACCCCGGCGAACCGGACGTTTCCGCACTGTCCGCCGCGCGCCCGCGCCGCCGTCGCCTCACTGACCCCCGGCCGCAGCGAACCGTGGGTCGCCACCGCGGCCCGGCACGGTGCCCGGATCTTCGCCGACGTCGGCTGGGACGAGACCGGCCGCTGGGACCTGGACGCGCTGCCCGACCTGGAGCACTGTCGGGCCTTCCTGCCCAACGCGGAGGAGGCGATGCGCTACACCCGCACCGACTGCCCGCGCGCCGCCGCCCATGCCCTGGCCGAGCGGGTGCCGTTCGCCGTGGTCACGCTCGGTGCGGAGGGCGCCTACGCGGTGGACGCGGCGACCGGCGTCACCGCCGAGGTGCCCGCGATCGAGGTCGAGGCGCTCGATCCGACCGGGGCGGGCGATGTCTTCGTCGCCGGTTTCGTCACCGGCACCCTGGCGGACTGGCCGCTGGCCGACCGGCTGGCCTTCGCCGGACTGACCGCGGCACTTTCCGTGCAGGAGTTCGGTGGGTCCCTGTCGGCGCCGGGCTGGGCGGAGATCGCCGCCTGGTGGCAGCGGGTCCGCACCTGCGACGGCCAGGATCCGGCGGCGCTGCAGCGGTACGCGTTCCTTGAGGGCCTGCTGCCCGCGGCCGCCCGGCCCTGGCCGCTGCGCCGGGCCGTACCCACGATCGGCTTCCGCAGCCCGGCATGACACAGGGCCGCATGGGTACGCGCGTTCGTCATGCGTACGAAAAAGCCCTCGGTGTTGTCCGTGCGGAGTCGTACGCTTGGTAATCCAGAGGTTGTCGAGCAGCGAGAACCCTGCAACGGGAGGTATGTGCAGGCCCGAGGGCCGGCCCATGACTCAGACACCCACACAGCCGCAGGCGCGTGCCCAGATCAGGATCCCGGCCGCACACCCCATGGTGATGCTCCTGGGATCGGGAGACTCGCTGCTGCGCGTGATCGAAACGGCGTTCCCGGCCGCCGATATCCATGTCCGGGGCAATGAGATCAGCGCCATCGGGGACGCAGTCGATGTCGCCCTGATCCAGCGCTTGTTCGACGAGATGATGCTCGTGCTCCGCACCGGGCAGCCGATGACGGAGGACGCAGTGGAACGCTCGATCGCCATGCTCCGGGCGAGCGGCAACGGCCAGGGAGAGCCGCAGGGCGAGACACCCGCCGAGGTGCTCACCCAGAACATCCTCTCCAGCCGTGGTCGCACGATCCGCCCCAAGACGCTCAACCAGAAGCGGTACGTGGACGCGATCGACAAGCACACGATCGTCTTCGGTATCGGACCCGCCGGTACCGGCAAGACCTATCTGGCCATGGCGAAGGCGGTCCAGGCCCTGCAGTCCAAGCAGGTCAGCCGGATCATCCTGACCCGGCCCGCCGTCGAAGCGGGGGAGCGGCTCGGCTTCCTGCCCGGCACGCTCTTCGACAAGATCGACCCGTATCTGCGCCCGCTCTACGACGCGCTGCACGACATGCTCGACGCCGACTCGATCCCGCGGCTGATGGCGGCGGGCACGATCGAGGTGGCGCCGCTGGCGTACATGCGGGGCCGCACGCTCAATGACGCGTTCATCATTCTCGACGAGGCGCAGAACACCAGCGCCGAGCAGATGAAGATGTTCCTGACCCGTCTCGGCTTCGACTCGAAGATCGTCGTCACCGGTGACGTCACCCAGGTCGACCTGCCGAACGGCACGAAGAGCGGTCTGCGCCAGGTCCAGGACATCCTCGACGGTGTCCAGGATGTGCACTTCTCCCGGCTCACCTCCCAGGATGTCGTCCGGCACAGGCTGGTCGGCCGTATCGTCGACGCGTACGAGAAGTACGACAACCGAGACAGCCACAACGGGAAGTAGTCGCAGCGCACCATGTCGATCGACGTCAACAACGAGTCCGGAACCGAGGTCGACGAGCAGGCGATCCTCGGCATCGCCCGCTACGCGCTCGCGCGGATGCGGATCCACCCGCTCTCCGAACTCTCGGTGATCGTGGTGGACACCGACGCCATGGAGCAGCTCCACATCCAGTGGATGGACCTGCCGGGTCCGACGGATGTCATGTCCTTCCCGATGGACGAACTGCGTCCGCCGGCCAAGGACGACGAGGAGCCCCCGCAGGGCCTCCTCGGCGACATCGTGCTCTGCCCCGAGGTGGCGAAGAAGCAGGGCGAGGACGCGGAGACCCAGCACTCCATGGACGAGGAGCTCCAGCTCCTCACCGTCCACGGAGTGCTGCATCTTCTCGGGTACGACCACGAGGAGCCGGACGAGAAGGCCGAGATGTTCGGTCTCCAGGCGGCCATCGTCGACGGCTGGCGTGCCGAGCACGGCCTGACCGGTCCGTCGCCCGCCCCGACCGTGTCGTGAGCGTCCCCCTCATCACCGGAGCCGTGCTGCTGATCGTCGCCGGCTGGCTGGCGGCCTGCGCCGAAGCGGGCATCGCCCGGACGTCGAGCTTCCGGGCCGCCGAGGCGGTCCGGTCCGGGCGGCGCGGCAGCGACAAGCTGGAACAGGTCGCGGCCGACCCGACCCGCTATCTCAATGTCGCCCTGCTGGTGCGGGTCGCCTGCGAGATGGCGGCCGGGGTGCTCGTCACGTACGCCTGCCTGAAGGAGTTCCAGGAGACCTGGGAGGCGCTGGCCGTCGCGATGGGCGTGATGGTCCTCGTCTCCTATGTCGCCATCGGGGTCTCGCCGCGCACCATCGGCCGGCAGCACCCGCTGAACACGGCGACGGCCGCGGCCTACGTCCTGCTGCCGCTGGCCAGGATCATGGGCCCGATCCCGCAACTGCTGATCCTGCTGGGCAACGCACTCACGCCCGGCAAGGGTTTCCGCCAGGGCCCGTTCGCGAGTGAGGCCGAACTGCGGGCGATGGTCGACCTCGCCGAGCAGGAGTCGCTGATCGAGGACGATGAGCGGCGCATGGTGCACTCCGTCTTCGAGCTCGGCGACACGCTCGTACGCGAGGTGATGGTGCCGCGGACGGACCTGGTCTGCATCGAGCGGTACAAGACGATCCGACAGGCGCTGACCCTGGCCCTGCGCTCCGGGTTCTCGCGGATCCCGGTCACCGGGGAGAACGAGGACGACATCGTCGGGATCGTCTACCTCAAGGACCTCGTCCGCAAGACGCACATCAACCGGGAGTCGGAAGCCGATCTGGTCTCCACGGCGATGCGGCCGGCCGCGTTCGTGCCGGACACGAAGAACGCCGGGGATCTGCTGCGCGAGATGCAGCAGGACCGCAGCCACGTAGCCGTCGTCATCGACGAGTACGGCGGTACGGCAGGGATCGTCACGATCGAGGACATCCTGGAGGAGATCGTCGGCGAGATCACCGACGAGTACGACCGCGAACTGCCGCCCGTCCAGGCACTGGAGAACGGCTGCTTCCGGGTGACCGCCCGGCTCGACATCGGCGACCTCGGAGACCTGTTCGGCCTCGACGAGTACGACGACGAGGATGTGGAAACGGTCGGCGGGCTGCTTGCGAAGGCGCTGGGCCGGGTACCGATTGCCGGGGCGTCGTCGGTCGTCGACCTGCCCGACAGGCGTCGGCTGCGGCTGACGGCGGAGTCTCCGGCGGGGCGCCGGAACAAGATTGTCACGGTGCTGGTGGAGCCAGTGGGGCCGGAGGAGGCGAAGGCGGAATGACTCCGCAGGAGCTGCGGGCGTTCTGCCTCGAGTTCAACGCGAGCGTCGAGGAGTTTCCGTTCGGACCGGAGACCTCGGTGTTCAAGGTGCTCGGCAAGATGTTCGCGCTCAGCGCGCTGGACGCACGGCCGCTGACGGTCAATCTGAAGTGCGATCCGGATGACGCGGCGCGGTTGCGCGAGGAGTACGCGGCGATTGTGCCGGGCTGGCACATGAACAAACGGCACTGGAACACGGTGACGGTGTCGGGGGTGCCGAGGCGGTTGCTGCGGGAGCTGGTCGAGGACTCGTACGACTTGGTGGTGGCGGGGCTGCCGCGGGCGGAGCGGCTCCGCCTTGACCGGCCCTGACCGAGCGGGCCTGAGGTCCTGGCCCTGGCCTATGCTCTGGCCATGACCGAGAGCACCGACCTCCAGAGCACCGACCTCGGCCCCGAGGACCGCAAGATCGTCACCCTGGCGCGCAGCGCCCGCGCCCGCAACGGAGTGCCGGAGGGCGCGGCCGTACGGGACGAGACCGGGCGTACGTATGTCGCGGGGACCGTACAGCTGGAGTCGCTGAAGCTCAGCGCGCTGCAGACCGCCGTCGCGATGGCGGTGGCCAGCGGCGCCACTTCGCTGGAGGCGGCCGCGATCGTCTCCGAGGCCGCGGCCCCGTCGGACGCGGACCGTGCGGCGGTACGGGACCTGGGCGGGCCGGCGACCCCGGTGCTGCTGGCCGGGCCGGACGGTGCGGTACGTCTCACGATCCCGGCCGGCTGAGGCCCCGTTCCCGCAGCATGAGGTGCGGCTCCGCCGTGTGCGCGCCGAAGGCCTCTTCGGCCGTACGCTCCTGGCCCGCGATCTGACGAAGATCCCCGGCGAGCGGCTGCCGCGCCAGAAGATCCGGCTCACCGGGCGATGGGCGGGCGCGCCTCAGTTCGACTGGGGCGAGGCCACCGTCACGGCCCGCGCCCGGGACGTACGCGAGACCGCCGGCGCCTCCTTCTTCGTGCCGCCCTGGACGGCCGCGGCCGCCCTGTCGGCGGGGGGCCGCGGGCGCCGCGGGGTGGCTGCGGGTACGGCACCGGACGCGCACGGTACGTGACGGCGACGGCGCGGCAGGGGTGCGCGGTACGTGAGGGCGCCGCGGATCGGGGAGAATGGCCCGCATGAGCGTTCACACTCCTGGATCCGAGGCGCCGCACCGCGCCGGCTTCGCCTGCTTCGTGGGCCGCCCCAACGCGGGCAAGTCCACCCTTACGAACGCTCTGGTCGGCCAGAAGGTGGCGATCACCTCCAACCGGCCTCAGACCACCCGGCACACGGTGCGCGGCATCGTGCACCGCGAGGATGCGCAGCTGATCCTGGTCGACACCCCCGGCCTCCACAAGCCGCGCACCCTGCTGGGCGAGCGGCTCAACGATGTCGTACGCACCACCTGGGCCGAGGTCGATGTCATCGGCTTCTGCCTGCCCGCCGACCAGAAGCTCGGCCCCGGCGACAAGTTCATCATCAAGGAACTCGCGGGCATCAAGAAGACCCCGAAGATCGCGATCATCACCAAGACCGACCTGGTCGACTCCAAGCAGCTCGCCGAACAGCTGCTCGCCGTCTCCCGCCTCGGCGAGGAGCTCGGCTTCGAGTGGGCCGAGATCATCCCGGTCTCCGCCGTGAAGGACAGCCAGGTCGACCTGCTCGCCGACCTGATCGCCCCGCTGCTCCCCGAGAGCCCGCCGCTGTACCCGGAGGGCGACCTCACCGACGAGCCCGAGATGGTCATGGTCGCGGAGCTGATCCGGGAGGCCGCGCTCGAAGGCGTACGTGACGAGCTGCCGCACTCCATCGCGGTCGTCGTCGAGGAGATGCTGCCGCGCGAGGACCGTCCCGCGGACAGGCCGCTGCTCGACATCCACGCGAACGTCTACATCGAGCGGCCCAGCCAGAAGGGCATCATCATCGGCCCGAAGGGCAAGCGGCTGAAGGAGGTCGGCATGAAGTCGCGCAAGCACATCGAGGCGCTGCTCGGCACGCCGGTCTTCCTGGACCTGCATGTGAAGGTCGCCAAGGACTGGCAGCGCGATCCCAAGCAGCTGCGCAAGCTCGGATTCTGAGGCGGGTCAACTGCGCATCGATCTCACGCGCCCTCCTTGAGGACGCGTGAGATCAGTGCGCGCTGCGCGTCGGTCAGATGCGGATCCGCACAGTGGACGGTGCGGTCGCCGACCGTGATCCGGTACTGAAAGCCGTCCGGTACCCCGGGCGGCGGGGTGCCCTGGCCGACCGCGAGCGCGGATTCGGCCAGGGCCTCCCAGTCGGCGGCGTCGGCCAGGCCCGAGGTGTCGACCTCGCGACGGCGTGCGATGCCGGCGAAACCGCCGGTGCGGCATACCTGGATGCGCAAGGTCCGACTCCTCTCGGGTTGTTTCCGGGGCTCTGCCCCGTACCCCGCTCCTCAATCTCCCCCCTGGCCTCAAGGGCATGAGGGGCCCTCGAGGGGCTTGATCACGCAGACGGCACGCCGACCTCCGACCAGGCCTTCCGTACCGCCTCCCGTTCGTCGCCCTCGCCGTAGCGGTCCTTCGCTGCCTCGACCGTCAGGCGGGCGAAGTCCGAGAAGTTCGCGTCCCCGGCGAGCCGGTCGCCGGTGAGTACGTCGAACCAGAGCTGGCCCGCCCGCTCCCACGCGTTGCCGCCGAGCGCCGTGGCCAGCAGGTAGAAGGCGCGGTTGGGGATGCCGGAGTTCAGGTGTACACCGCCGTTGTCCTCGGTGGTGTGGATGTAGTCCTCCATCGACGCGGGCTGCGGGTCCTTGCCGAGCACATCGTCGTCGTACGCCGTTCCCGGCGCCTTCATCGAGCGCAGTGCGTCCCCCTGGACCCTGGGGGCCAGCAGGCCGGAGCCGATCAGCCAGTCGGCCCGGTCCGCGGTCTGGCCCAGCGAGTACTGCTTGACCAGGGAGCCGAAGACGTCCGACATGGACTCGTTGAGTGCGCCGGACTGGCCGAAATAGCTCAGGTTGGCCGTGTGCTGGGTGAGGCCGTGCGTCAGCTCGTGGGCGATCACATCGATGGCGACGGTGAAGTCGAGGAAGATCTCGCCGTCCCCGTCGCCGAAGACCATCTGCTCGCCGTCGAAGAACGCGTTGTTGTACTGCTCGTCGTAGTGCACGGAGCCGATCAGCGGCAGCCCGTTGCCGTCGATCGAACGGCGGCCGTACGCCGTGAGCAGCAGTTCGAAGGTGGCGCCGAGCCCCGCGTACGCCCGGTTGACGCTCGCGTCCTGCGTCGGCTGCCCGCCCTCGGAGCGGACCTTGAAGCCGGGCAGCTGCGTGCCGTGCCGACAGTCGTACAGGGTGCGCTCGGGTTTGTCGGACTCCGTCCCCGTCACCACGGTGGGCACGGAGGGGACGAGGGTGGTCATCTGGCGGCGGGTGCGCCGGGCGGCGTCGCCCTCCAGGGTGCGGCGGGCCGGACCGGAGAGACCGGGGTCGTCGGCCTGTGACAACTTGTCGAGAACATGGGGCGGCACGATCGTGCAGAAGACGGGGTGGAACCTGTGCTGAGGTCGAGGCTGCATGGGGTCGACTGTGGCACTGCGTCACGGTTGTGTCACTGGTTGCCATCAGGATTGACGAAATGGAGTGATTGATCACGCTTTACCCGTTACCGGCGTCCGGTCCCGCATACTGATACGGACCGACGTCCCAGGCGCCTCTCGGTTAGTCTCGTCCCATCATGCGTTTCGGGCTGCTTCTCCTTAGCTGCCGCGGCGAGGGCCTGTAGTCGTAGGCCGACCCCCTCCCCGCGGAGTCTGGTGCTGCAGCGACACAGTCGGCCGTCCCATTGCTGGACCCCGAGGAGCCGTACGCCATGACCGCCGTGAATCCCGCCCGGACCTCCGCCGAGAACTCCGTGGGCCGCCCCACGCCGATCACCAACGCCACCGCGCTGCAGAAGCCGTCCGGGATGCCGATCCACAAGTACGGCCGGTACGAGGCCGTCGACATCCCCGACCGCACCTGGCCGGCCAACCGGATCACCGTGGCGCCCCGCTGGCTGTCCACCGATCTGCGTGACGGCAACCAGGCGCTGATCGACCCGATGTCCCCGGCTCGCAAGCGCGAGATGTTCGACCTGCTCGTACGCATGGGCTACAAGGAGATCGAGGTCGGTTTCCCGTCCTCCGGTGAGACCGACTTCGCGTTCGTCCGCTCCATCATCGAAGAGGGGGCGATTCCCGAGGACGTGACGATCTCCGTCCTCACCCAGGCCCGCGAGGAACTGATCGAGCGGACCGTCGAGTCGCTGCGCGGCGCCCGCCGGGCCACCGTGCACCTGTACAACGCCACCGCCCCCACCTTCCGCCGCGTGGTCTTCCGCGGTTCGAAGGAGGAGGTCAAGCAGATCGCGGTGGACGGCACCCGGCTGGTCATGGAGTACGCGGAGAAGATCCTCGGCGACGAGACGATCTTCGGCTACCAGTACAGCCCGGAGATCTTCACCGACACCGAGCTGGACTTCGCCCTGGAGGTCTGCGAGGCCGTCTGTGACGTCTGGCAGCCCGAGGAGGGCCGCGAGATCATCCTCAACCTGCCCGCCACCGTGGAGCGTTCGACGCCGTCCACGCACGCGGACCGGTTCGAGTGGATGTCGCGCAACCTGTCGCGCCGCGAGCACGTCTGCCTGTCGGTCCACCCGCACAACGACCGCGGCACCGCCGTCGCCGCCGCCGAACTGGCGATCATGGCCGGCGCGGACCGGATCGAGGGCTGCCTGTTCGGCCAGGGTGAGCGCACCGGCAACGTCGACCTGGTGACGCTGGGCATGAACCTGTTCTCGCAGGGCGTCGACCCGCAGATCGACTTCTCGCAGATCGACGAGATCCGTCGCACCAGCGAGTACTGCAACCAGATGGAGGTCCACCCGCGCCACCCCTACGCGGGCGACCTGGTCTACACCGCCTTCTCCGGCTCCCACCAGGACGCCATCAAGAAGGGCTTCGACGCCATGGAGGCCGACGCGGCCGCCAAGGGCAAGACCGTCGACGAGATCGAGTGGGCGGTGCCGTACCTGCCGATCGACCCCAAGGACGTCGGCCGCTCGTACGAGGCCGTCATCCGGGTCAACTCGCAGTCCGGCAAGGGCGGAATCGCCTACGTCCTGAAGAACGACCACAAGCTGGACCTGCCGCGCCGGATGCAGATCGAGTTCTCCCGGATCATTCAGGCCAAGACCGATGCAGAGGGCGGCGAGGTCACGCCGACGCAGATCTGGTCCACGTTCCAGGACGAGTACCTGCCCAACCCTGAGAACGCCTGGGGCCGCGTACAGATCCGCTCCGGTCAGACGACGACCGATTCCGACGGCCGGGACACGATCACCGTCGACGCGACCGTGGACGGCACGGAGACCGTGCTGACCGGATCCGGCAACGGTCCGATCTCCGCGTTCTTCGAAGCGCTGCAGGCCATCGGCATCGACGCCCGTCTGCTGGACTACACCGAGCACACGATGAGCGAGGGTGCGAGCGCCCAGGCCGCCTCGTACATCGAGTGCGCGATCGACGGAAAGGTCCTGTGGGGCATCGGCATCGACGCCAACACCACGCGGGCCTCGCT
Organism: Streptomyces sp. NPDC005181; assembly: GCF_040608395.1. Taxonomy (NCBI): domain Bacteria; kingdom Bacillati; phylum Actinomycetota; class Actinomycetes; order Kitasatosporales; family Streptomycetaceae; genus Streptomyces; species Streptomyces sp. NPDC005181. The sequence continues at coordinate 31,251 of NZ_JBEXID010000011.1, read as the reverse complement.
GAAGGCGGTCGTCTCCGCGGTCAACCGCGCGACCCGCTGACCCGGCGCCCGAAAGGGCGCACAGGCGCATGATCGACGGACCCCGTCCACCCGGTTCCCGGGGGGCGGGGTCGGCCATCTCCCGACGGTTGTGACGACCGAGGTGCTGACGTCACATCGTGGCTGTGGTTAACATCACGTCGACACGGCAATGTTGCCGGAGCGTTACGGAGGTGTGCGACGTGCGGTCAGCCCTGGGACAACGCGCCATGAAGCTGCGTATCTGCGGCATCCGCACCATCTGGGACGCCGTCGCCGACGGCGAGTTCTTCTGCCCCGGCTGCGGCGGTGACCGCAACTACCGCCGTCTCACCGGCCGTCGGCGTTTCGCCGTGCTCGGTGTGCCGCTGCTGCGCCGCGGCACTGTCGGCCCCGTCGTCGAATGCGCCGCCTGCCGCGCGCACTTCGACACCGAGGCGCTCGACCACCCCACCACCACCCGGTTCTCCGCGATGCTCCGGGACGCCGTCCACACCGTCGCCCTCGGCATCCTCGCCGCCGGTGGCACCACCTCGCGTACGGTCCTGGAGACCGCGGTGGCCACCGTGCGCAGCGCCGGGTTCGACGACTGCACCGAGGAGCAACTCTCCACCGTCGTCGAGGTGCTCGCCGCCGACATCGGTCACGGCTCCGCCTTCGACGCCGCGGCCGAGGCGTGCGGCGCCGCCCTCGCCATCGAGCTCCACGAGGCGCTGGAACCCCTCGCCCCGCATCTGGCGCCCGCGGGACGTGAATCGATCCTGCTGCAAGGTGCCAGGATCGCGCTCGCCGACGGCCCGTACAGCCAGGCCGAGCGCGAGGTGCTGACCACGGTCGGGGCGGCGCTGCAGCTCTGCGCGGACGACACGGCCCGGCTGCTTGCCGCGGCGGCGCGCACCCCGTCCTGAGCGGCTGCTTCCCGTGCCCCGGCACGCACCCCGTTGCTGAGCGGCGACTTCCCGTGCCCCGCGGCGCGTAACCGCCCGATCGAACGCCCCACGTGCTCCGGGCGAGTACTCCCGCGGGAGTACTCGCGTCTCCACGCCCACCTCCGCAGTAGCCGCGAAGTCGGCCCCCGGCGCGATGAATCGGCCCCCGGCGGCCGGGAGTCTGGACAAGTACCGGACGACCGGCCGAAGGGGGGCCCGCGATGAGGGCCGTAAGGGAAGACGGCGGCACACAGCCGCGACCGGGCAACCGGAGGCGCATGCTGCCCTGGGCGGTCCTCGCGCTCTGGGTCGCCGTGATCGCGCTCGCCGGGCCTCTGGCGGGCAGGCTCGCCGACGTACAGACCAACCGGGCCGTCGACTACCTGCCGGCGAGCGCCGACTCCGTCACCGTCACCGGCCAGAGCTCCGCCGTGATGACCATCCTCGTCTTCGGCGCGGGCACCGACTACGCCCTGCTGCTCGTCTCCCGCTACCGCGAGGAGCTGAGCCGCGCCGCACGGCCGTACGACGCGATGGCCGCCGCCCTGCGCGGCTGCGGGCCCGCCGTTCTCGCCTCCTCCGGCACCGTCGCCGCCGGCCTGTGCTGCCTGCTCGCCGCCGACCTCACCAGCAGCCGTGGGATGGGCCCCATCGCCGCCGTCGGCGTGCTGTGCGCACTGCTCGCCATGACGACGCTGCTGCCCGCGCTCCTCGTGCTGCTCGGCCGCCGGGTGTTCTGGCCGCTCGTCCCCGTGTACGGCAGCGCGCCCAGGCAGCGGCGGTCGCTCTTCGCCGCGATGGGCAGCTCGGTCGTGCACCGGCCCGTCGCCGTACTCACCTGCGGCGGCGTGCTGCTGGGGGCGCTGGCGCTCGGTGCGTTCAACATGCCCGGCGACCTCAAACAGGAGGACTCCTTCACCAGCAGACCGGACTCGGTCGTCGCGATGGAAACCCTCGCCGCCGCCTACCCCGAGCGCTCCACCCGGCCGATCACCGTGATGACGTCGGCCGACCGGGCCGCCGAGACCCTGGCGAAGGCCCGTACCACCGACGGTGTCGCCGCCGTCGAACGCGGCCGCAGCGGCGGCGGCTGGACCGAACTCTCCGTCGCCGCCGCCGACCACCCGAATCGGCGGGCGAGCAGGCCACCATCAAGGCCTTGCGCGACGGTCTGGACGGCAGCCACGTCGGCGGGCCCAGCGCCCAGCAGATGGACCTGGAGACGGCCAGTGCCCGGGATCTGAGGGTCGTCGTCCCGCTCGTCCTCCTCTCCGTCCTGCTGATCCTGATCGCGCTGCTGCGCAGCCTCGTCGTCCCGCTGCTGCTGGTCGCCGCCGTCGTCGCCGTCTGGGGAGCCTCCCTCGGCATCGGCGGGCTTGTCTTCGAACCGGTTCTCGGACTGAACGGCGCCGATCCCGGACTGCCGCTGCTCTCCTTCGTCTTCCTGGTGGCGCTCGGCGTCGACTACGGGATCTTCCTGATGCACCGGGTGCGCGAAGAGGCGCTCTCCGGCGCCGAACCGACCGCTGCCGCGCTCACCGCACTGCGCACCACCGGCGGCGTCATCGCCTCGGCCGGGTCGGTGCTCGCCGCCACCTTCGCGGTCCTGACGAACATGCCGATGGTCAGCCTGGTCGAGATGGGCTTCGTCATCGCCGTCGGCGTCCTCCTCGACACCTTCCTCGTCCGCACCTACCTGGTGACCTCGGCGAGCGTGGCCCTGCAGCGGAACATCTGGTGGCCGGGGAGGCTCAGCCGGACGCCCACCGCTCCCGGACCGCGCGAACCGGAACTCGTACGGACCCGCTGACGGTGCCCGTACCCGTACCGGAGGATGGCACCGTGTCCCGATCCACGCGCCGACGCGAGCGCATCCTGGCGGTCGTCAACCGCGACCTCATGCACGCGCCGCACAAGACGCGCACCGACGCCCTCATCGCGGGGGGCGCCGGTGCGCTCTCCGTCGCACTCACCCTCACCACCGACCAGGCCCGGACGCCCCACGCACTCGGCTGGGCGCTGCTTGTCGCGAGCGCCGTGCCGATCGTGTGGCGGCGGCGCAGCCCGCTGCTCGCACTGCTCGCCATGATTCCGCTCCTGGTGCCGTACCACGCGCTCGACAACGCACACGCGGCGCCGATGCCGCAGACCTGGATCGCCCTCTACACCGTGGCGGTGACCGGCCGGCCGCTGCGCACGCTGCTGACCGGGATCGGGTACGCGGCCGCGGCGGTCGCCGGGGCCGGCCTGTCGCCCGGCGTACGGACGGTCGCACGTCGTCGAGGCCCTGCGCGCGGGCGCCTCGGGTTTCCTCGTCAAGGACACCCGGCCCGCCGAGCTCCTCGCCGCGATCAGAACGGTGTCGGCGGGCGAGGCCCTGCTCTCGCCCGGCCCGACCGCCCGGCTGATCTCCCGCCTGCTGCGCCGCCCGGAGATGCCGTTCCGGGGTGCCCCGGGCGGTCCGGACTGTCTCTCGGACCGGGAGCGGCAGGTGCTCGGCCTGGTCGCGCGCGGACTCAACAACACCGAGATCGCCGGGACCCTGGGCCTCAGCCCGCTCACCGCCAAGACCCATGTCAGCCGGATCGTGGGCAAGCTGGGCGCCCGGGACCGGGCGCAGCTGGTCATCGTGGCGTACGAGTCGGGGCTCGCGGTACCGGCCGGGGGCGCGGCCGACGGAAGCTGAACCGTACGGTCTCCGGGGGCGGGCCCGCTCCGGTGCGTGCGTACAGGACAATGGGCGCATGAGCTTGTTCCGGGACGACGGCGTGGTGCTGCGCACGCAGAAACTGGGCGAGGCCGACCGGATCATCACGATCCTGACCCGCGGCCACGGCCGGGTACGGGCCGTCGCCCGCGGTGTGCGGCGTACGAAGTCGAAGTTCGGTGCCCGCCTCGAACCGTTCTCCCATGTGGACGTGCAGTTCTTCGCGCGCGGCAGCGAACTGATCGGCCGCGGTCTGCCGCTGTGCACCCAGAGCGAGACGATCGCGCCGTACGGGGGCGGCATCGTCGCCGACTACGCCCGGTACACCGCGGGCACCGCGATGCTGGAGACCGCCGAGCGCTTCACCGACCACGAGGGCGAGCCCGCGGTCCAGCAGTATCTGCTGCTCGTCGGCGGACTGCGGACCCTCGCCCGGGGGGAACACGCCCCGAACCTGATCCTCGACGCCTTCCTGCTGCGTTCCCTCGCCGTCAACGGTTACGCACCCAGCTTCGAGGACTGCGCCAAGTGCGGAATGCCCGGACCGAACCGTTTCTTCTCCGTCGCGGCGGGCGGCGTCATATGCGGCGACTGCCGGGTGCCCGGCAGCGTCGTACCCTCAGCAGAGGCCGTCGCCCTGCTGAGCGCGCTGCTCACCGGTGACTGGGAGACGGCCGACGCGTGCGAGGCGCGGCATGTCAGGGAGGGGAGCGGGCTGGTGTCCGCCTATCTGCACTGGCATCTGGAGCGCGGACTGCGCTCGCTGCGATACGTAGAGAAGTAACCGACACCGACACCGGCACAGCAGGCACAGGGAGACGAGACAGCTCATGGCAGTACGCGGGATCCTCGGTGGCCGTAACAGGCGCACATACAAGACCCCCGAGCCGCACCCCTCCGGGGCCACGCCCCCGAAGATCCCCGGCGAGCTGGTGCCCAAGCACGTCGCCATCGTGATGGACGGCAACGGCCGCTGGGCCAAGGAACGGGGCCTCCCGCGCACCGAAGGCCACAAGGTCGGCGAGGGCGTCGTCCTGGACGTCCTCAAGGGCTGCATCGAGATGGGCGTCAAGAACCTCTCCCTGTACGCCTTCTCCACCGAGAACTGGAAGCGTTCGCCGGAAGAAGTGAAGTTCCTGATGAACTTCAACCGGGACGTCATCCGCCGCCGTCGCGACGAGATGGACGAACTGGGCATCCGCATCCGCTGGGTGGGGCGGATGCCGAAGCTGTGGAAGTCCGTTGTCCAGGAGCTACAGGTCGCCCAGGAGCAGACGAAGGACAACGACAAGATGACGCTGTACTTCTGCGTCAACTACGGCGGCCGCGCCGAGATCGCCGATGCCGCGCAGCGCATTGCCGAGGACGTCGCGGCCGGAAAGCTGGACCCCGCGAAGGTCAACGAGAAGACCTTCGCGAAGTACATCTACTACCCGGACATGCCGGACGTGGACCTCTTCGTCCGACCCAGCGGTGAACAGCGCACCTCCAACTACCTGATCTGGCAGAGCGCGTACGCCGAGATGGTCTTCCAGGACGTGCTGTGGCCGGACTTCGACCGCCGCGACCTGTGGCGGGCCTGCCTGGAGTACGCCCAGCGCGACCGGCGCTTCGGCGGCTCGGTGGAAGCGTCGGAAAAGGCGGAACCGACGGCCTGATCCTGCCGGTACGATCACGGCTCTTCACAACTTGGGGAGGGGCCATGAGCGAGGAACAAGGGACCGTGCACGGTGCGGTCGAGCTGAGATACCGGCCGGTGCTGCAGGACTACTCGGCGGCGCTCCGCGCACGCAACCGGATCAGTGCGGCGGGCCGGCGGCAGCAGGTCCTGGGGGCGGTCGCGACCGCGTGCGGGGTCGCGACCGCCGTACTGACCCTGGTGACGGACGGCGACGTCCCGCTGCCGCTGCTGGTGGCGCTGCTGTTCTGCGGCCCGGTGCTGCTCATGAGCCCATGGCTGATGGCGCGTCAGCTGTTCCGGTTCGTGGGACGGCAGGGCGAGTTCCGGGTACGGGTCGAGGAGTCCGGCGTCACCGTCGCCACCGACAACTCCACCGCGGTCGTGGCGTGGCGGGCACAGCCGCGCTATGTGGAGACGGAGCATCTCTTCGTGCTGCTCAGCGACGACAAGAACGCCGTCGGCGTCACCGTGATGGCCAAGCGCGGCGCCCAGGACCCGTCCGACGTGGACCGCCTGCGCGAGATCTTCGACCGCCATCTGAAGCGGGCCGGATCAAGCACCTCCGGCACGTGAGGAGCGGGGGCCCGGGGGTGGAGCCCGGAAGCGGTCACCCCGCCGTCGGGCACTCCGCGCACTCCGCACACGTACCGAAGACCTCCACCGTGTGCGCCACGTTCACGAACCCGTGCTGCGAAGCAATCGTCGCCGCCCACTGCTCCACCGCCGGTCCCTCGACCTCGACGGCCTTGCCGCAGACCCGGCACACCAGATGGTGGTGGTGCTCCCCGGTCGAGCACCGCCGGTACACGGACTCGCCGTCGGTGGTGCGCAGAACGTCCACCTCGCCCGCGTCGGCGAGGGACTGCAGGGTGCGGTAGACCGTGGTCAGCCCGACCGAGTCACCGCGGTGCTTGAGGACATCGTGCAGCTCCTGGGCGCTGCGGAACTCGTCCACCTCGTCGAGCGCAGCGGCCACCGCGGTGCGCTGCCGGGTCGACCGGCCGCGTACCGGGGATGCGTTCGTTCCACTGATCGGCGCCGTCGCCACAGGTGCCTCCTCGTGTCGCCCGTACATGTGTCGGGCCATTGTGCCAGCCCGCCCGTGCGCCGGGGTCAAACCCGGACGTCGTCCGTGGCGGGGCGGGCAGCCGGTACGTCCGGAGTCTTCCCTTCCAGGGTGCACTGCGCCGTAGCCGTTTCGCTGCGGCGGGCGCGTCGTGCGGCCAGCGGTGCGGCGAGCAGGGTCAGGGCGACGAAGACGCCGATGGCCAGCAGCACGATCGTCGCGCCGGGCGGCACGTCCTGGTAGTAGGAGGTGACGGTGCCGGCGAGGGTCACCGCCGTACCGATGACGACGGACAGTACGAACGTCACCTTGAAGGACTTCGAGATCTGCTGCGCGGCCGCGACCGGCACCACCATCAGCGCGCTGACCAGCAGCAGACCGACGACCCGCATCGCGACGGTGACGGTCACCGCCGCCGTGACGGCGATCAGCAGATTCAGGGCGCGCACCGGCAGCCCGGTGACCCGCGCGAACTCCTCGTCCTGGCTGACTGCGAACAGCTGGCGCCGCAGCCCCAGCGTCACCAGCAGCACGAAGGCGGCCAGCAGGCAGATCGCGGTGATGTCCTCGGACGAGACCGTGGACAGCGAGCCGAAGAGGTACGAGGTGAGGTTGGCGTTGGAGCCGGTGTCGGAGAGGTTGATCAGCAGCACACCGCCCGCCATGCCTCCGTAGAACAGCATGGCCAGCGCGATGTCGCCGCGCGTACGCCCGTACCAGCGGACCAGTTCCATGACGACCGAGCCGACTACGGCGACGGCCGTGGCCATCCAGACCGGGCTGGTGGAGAGCAGGAAGCCGAGGCCGACACCGGTCATCGCGATGTGGCCGATTCCGTCGCCCATCAGGGCCTGGCGGCGCTGCACGAGGTAGATGCCGACGGCGGGGGCGATCATGCCGACGAGTACCGCGGCGAGCAGGGCCCGCTGCATGAAGGGGGGCTGGAGGAATTCCGTCATCAGGTCAGCAGTCCCGTCCGGGCGGGCTCGGAAGCCGCGTGGGGGTGTACGTGGTCGTGGCCGGGCAGCGCGTGCTGGCCCAGGGCCTTCGGGGGCGGCCCGTCGTGCATCACGCAGCCGTCGCGCAGCACGATCGCGCGGTCGATTAGGGGCTCCAGCGGACCCAGCTCGTGCAGCACGAGCAGCACGGTGGTGCCGGTGGCGACCTGCTCGCGCAGCGTCTCGGCGAGGATCTCCTGGCTGGCCAGGTCGACGCCCGCCATCGGCTCGTCCATGATCAGCAGCTCGGGTTCGGCGGCGAGCGCGCGGGCGATGAGCACGCGCTGGTGCTGCCCGCCGGAGAGGGCGCTCACCGAGTCCTTGGCCCGGTCGCTGAGGCCCACGAGCTCGATGGCCCGGTCGACGGCGTCCCGGTCCGCCTTGCGCAGCGGACCCAGCTTCGTACGGGACAGCCGCCCTGCGGAGACGACCTCGCGGATGGTGGCAGGAACCCCGCTCGCCGCCGTCGTGCGCTGCGGTACGTAGCCGATCCGCGCCCAGGTGCGGAAGTGGCGCAGGGGGGTGCCGAACAGCTCGACCGAGCCGCTGGTGAGCGGGACCTGGCCGATGACGGACCGGACGGCGGTCGACTTGCCGGAGCCGTTGGCGCCGAGCAGGGCGGCGACCTCTCCGCGGCGCACGGTGAGGTCGATGCCGCGCAGTACGGGGCGCGCGCCGAGTGTGGCCGTGGCCCCGCGCAGGGTGATCACGGGGTCGGGCTGGGTGCTCCGGGGCTCGGGCATGAGTGCCTCCGATACTGCTGTGGCGAGTGTTGCGTGGGTCACTTCGCGCCGAGCGCCTTCTGGAGCGCGGCGAGGTTGGACTGCATGACCTCGATGTAGTTATCGCCCTTGGACTTGGCGGTGATTCCCTCGAGGGGGTCGAGGACGTCGGTCTTCAGGCCGGTGTCCCTGGCGACGGTCTTCGCGGTCCTGTCGCTGGCGAGCGTCTCGAAGAAGACGGTGGTGGCCTTGTTCTTCTCCGCGATGGTGTGGATGTCCTTGACCCGGGCGGGGCTGGGCTCGCTCTCGGGGTCGACGCCGGCGATGCCCTCCTGGATGAGCCCGTAGCGCTCGGCGAGGTACCCGAAGGCGGAGTGGGTGGTGATGAACGTCTTGGTGGCGGTGTCGCTCAGGCCCTTCTCGTACGACGTGTTCAGCGCGTCGAGCTTCTTGACCAGGGCGTCCGTGTTGGTGCGGTAGTCCGCGGCGTGGTTCGGGTCGGCCTTCTCCAGGGACTTTCCGACCCCCTTGGCGACCTCGGCGTACTTCACCGGGTCCAGCCAGATGTGCGGGTCGGCCCCGGCCCCCTCGCCCTCGTGCGCATGGCCGTGCTCGTCGCCGCCGGTCTCCGTGCCGTGGTCCTCCAGCGTGGTGAGCTTCGCCGCGTCCACGGAGTTCCTGACCCCGGACTGTGCGATCGCGTCGTCGACGGCGGGCTGGATACCCTTGAGATACAGGATGTAGTCGGCGTCGCCGAGCCCCCCGGTCTGCCGCGGGCTGAGTTCCAGATCGTGCGGCTCGACGCCCGGCTTGGTCAGCGTGGTGACCGAGACATGGGTTCCGCCGATCTCCTCGGCCAGGAACTGCATGGGATAGAACGAGGCCACCACATCCAGCTTGTCCCCGTTCTTCCCGTCGGCGGCTTCGGAGGCGGAGCAGGCGGAGAGCGCGGTGAGACCGAGAGCGACGGCTCCGGCGACGGCGGCGGTGGGTATGAGGCGGCGTACGTTCATGACACTCATTTTCAACAAAAATGGAAACGATTGTCAACAAGCTCGGTGAGAGGCCCTGCTCACCATCTGTCCGGACACCGATTTGATCCAGGGGGCGTGCCCGCCGGTAATCTGAAGCATTCGCCGTTCGTCGTCGTCGTAATGAAGAGAGCACCGTGGCCGCCGACAAGATCGACTCCATCGTCAGCCTGAGCAAGCGCCGTGGCTTCGTTTACCCCTGCAGTGAGATCTACGGCGGCCAGAAGGCCGCCTGGGACTACGGGCCGCTGGGCGTTGAGCTCAAGGAGAACCTCAAGCGCCAGTGGTGGCGCTACATGGTCACTTCGCGCGAAGACGTGGTCGGTATCGACTCGTCCGTCATCCTCGCCCCCGAGGTGTGGGTCGCCTCCGGCCACGTCGCCACGTTCACCGACCCGCTGACCGAGTGCACCTCCTGTCACAAGCGCTTCCGTGCGGACCACCTGGAAGAGGCGTACGAGGAGAAGCACGGCAAGCCGCCCGTCAACGGCCTCGCCGACCTCAACTGCCCCCACTGCGGCAACAAGGGCACCTTCACCGAGCCCAAGCAGTTCTCGGGTCTGCTCTCCACGCACCTCGGCCCGACCCAGGACTCCGGCTCGGTCGCATACCTGCGCCCCGAGACGGCGCAGGGCATCTTCACCAACTTCGGTCAGGTGCAGCAGGCCTCGCGCAAGAAGCCGCCGTTCGGCATCGCGCAGATGGGCAAGTCCTTCCGGAACGAGATCACTCCGGGCAACTTCATCTTCCGCACTCGCGAGTTCGAGCAGATGGAGATGGAGTTCTTCGTCAAGCCGGGCGAGGACGAGCAGTGGCAGGAGTACTGGATGGAGCAGCGCTGGAACTGGTACACGGACCTGGGCCTGCGCGAGGAGAACATGCGGTGGTTCGAGCACCCGAAGGAGAAGCTCTCCCACTACTCCAAGCGCACCGCTGACATCGAGTACCGCTTCAGCTTCGGCGGCAGCGAGTGGGGCGAGCTGGAGGGCGTCGCCAACCGCACGGACTACGACCTCAAGGCCCACTCCGCCGCTTCCGGCACGGACCTGTCGTACTTCGACCAGGAGGCCGGCGAGCGCTGGACTCCGTACGTCATCGAACCCGCGGCCGGTGTCGGCCGTTCGATGCTCGCCTTCCTCCTCGATGCCTACATCGAGGACGAGGCGCCCAACGCCAAGGGCGTCATGGAGAAGCGCACCGTGATGCGCCTTGACCCGCGCCTCGCGCCGGTCAAGGTCGCGGTGCTGCCGCTCTCCCGCAACCCGCAGCTGTCGCCGAAGGCCAAGGGCCTCGCCACCGACCTGCGGAAGAACTGGAACATCGAGTTCGACGACGCGGGCGCCATCGGCCGCCGCTACCGTCGTCAGGACGAGATCGGTACGCCGTTCTGCGTCACCGTCGACTTCGACACCCTCGACGACAACGCGGTGACGGTGCGTGAGCGCGACACCATGAAGCAGGAGCGCGTTTCACTGGACCAGATCCAGGCGTACCTCGGTGCCCGGCTGCTGGGCTGCTGACGCATCACGGTTCCACGGCGATGCCCCCGGTTCCTTGTACGGAGCCGGGGGCTGCGTTGCACACTGGGCACACGCGACCACGCGTCAACAGGAGGCTCGGATGCCGTCCATGACCACGAGCAAGGTCAGCAGATGGGATCAGCACGGCCGTGAACATGTCGTCCATGTGCGGAAGTCGGGGATGCAGCGGCAGCTGAGCTGCGACACCTGCGACTGGCGCAAGGGCGTGCAGTTCCTGCCCTGGCTCAAGGCCGAGGAACACCTCGCCGAGGTCCACCAGGCCACGGTCGACCCGACGGCCTGAGCCCGACGGCTGCCTGACGTGACCCGGCCCTGTGCAGGGCGGTTACGCGCGCAGGCCGTGCAGCAGCAGGTCCGAGACGGCGGTGGACCCGGCGGCGACGGCGGGATTCTGCCACGACCCGGCGTACGCCGGGTCGTGCAGGCGTGCCGTCACGTCGAAGGCCGCCTGCGCGGCGACCGCCGGACCGCCCGGCGCGAACTGCCCGCCGCGCATGCCCCCGGCGAACTCCCGCAGTCGGCCGACCAGTTCGCGGATGTGCGCCTCGACGACCGTGCTCTCGCCGATCAGCACGATGGAGGTCGCGTACAGCGCGGGGCCGTCACCGGCCTGGCGGCGCTTCACCTGACGGGCCGAAAATCGGGTGCTGGGCCCGCTGCGGCCGGGGTACGGTTCCCGTATGTCTTCGTTCTTCCAGATCTACGAGTGAGAGCGCGGCGGGCCTCTCCGCCCGCCGCCCATCGGATCGATCCCAGGTCGCTCACGACCTCACGACTCACCATGAATGGGAGAAGCCCGTGGCCAAGAGCCGCAACAACCTTCTCGGCGTCGGCGGACAGCGCAAGAAGCTGTCCCGCGCCGAGCAGCAGGGCGCAGGCACTGCCCGTGACGCCGACCGCAAGAGCGCGGCCGACCAGAAGCAGGAGCTGCTGCGCAAGATGCGGGAGCGCGCCCGGTCCGGGCAGCCCGCGACGACGACTCCCGAGGACGACTCCGCGGCGCAGAGCTGACTCCTTCTCGACACCCGTACGACCGTGGGCCCGAATCACGTCGAGTGATCCGGGCCCACACCCGTACCTGAACCGTGCCCCGTCCGCCTCCCGCGCTCACGCCACCGCGCGCGGCAGCCGCAGGCTCAGCAGCGTCGTGAGCGCCACAGCCCCCAGTTGCACCAGCAGTGCCACGATCAGCGCGTCCCGCATGCCCGAGCCGGGGACCAGGGCGAGGAACAGCGTCCCGAGCGTCGCCACATCCAGTGCCAGCGCGGCCTGCTGGGTCGTCGTCATCACGCCGCCGCCCACCCCGGCCCGCTCGGTCGGCACGTCGGAGAGCACGATGCGGAACAGGACCGGCAGTTGCAGCCCCTGGCCGAGACCGGCGATCGCGACACCCGGCAGCAGCGCCGGCAGTCCCAGGTCGGGCCAGCCGAGCCACACGGTGAGCGCGAGCACCGCGACGCCCGCGCCCTGGATCAGCCCGCCCGCCGTCACGACCCGGCTGCCGAACCGCCGTACCAGCCGCGGGCCGGCCAGCGAGGCCGCGAAGAAGGCCACCGCCATCGGCGCCAACGCCAGCCCGGCGGCCGCCGGACCCAGCTTCAGGCCCTGCTGCAGCGCCACCGCGATCACGAACATGAAGCCGCCGAAGCCGAGCGAGAACGGCAGCACCAGCGCCAGACCGCGCCGCAGCGAGTCCAGCCGCAGCAGGCTCGGCGGGATCAGCGGGACCTGTCCGCGCCGGTCGGCCCGCCGTTCGACCCGGTAGAAGGCGGTCGCGGCTACCGGGAACAGCGCGAGGGAGATCCAGGTCCACACCGGCCAGCCCACGGCCCGTCCCTCCGTCAGCGGCGCCAGCAGCGTCATCAGCGAAACGGCGAGCAGCAGCGTCCCCGGTACGTCGATGGGCGCGGGCCGGTCCGAGCGGGTCTCCGGCACCGCGCGGGCGGCCAGGACCAGCCCCACCGCCGCCACCGGCACGTCGACCAGGAAGACCGACCGCCAGCCCGCGCTCTCGCCGAACACCGACGACAGCGGCGCGGCGGCGACCAGTACGCCGCCGAGGATCTGGCCGGCGACCATCGAGAGCCCGGCCGTCGCCCCGTACAGGCTCATCGCCCGCGCCCGCCGGTGCCCGGTGGTGGCGGCCTGGATGGTGGCGAGCACCTGCGGCAGCATCAGCGCCGCCGAGGCGCCCTGCGCCACCCGCGCCCCGACGAGCGTCCAGGCGTCCGGGGCGAGCCCGCAGGCCAGTGAGGTGAGCGCGAAGGCCGCCATGCCGGTGAGGAAGAGCCGGCGCCGGCCGGCCGTGTCGCCGAGCCGGCCGCCGAGGACAAGAAGGACCGGAATTCCGGGAGATCTGGGCGCGCCACGAGGTCGTCGGTCCCGGCGGCCGGACCAAGATCTTCCGCAACGCCCGGGTCGGACTGGTGCGCCTGGACCACACCGACCTCTGGCTCAGCCCGTCGACCGGTCCGCGCCTGGTGACGTACGTCCCCGCCGACGAGGAGTCCCGGGAGCGGCTCGAGCGCCTTCACGCAGTGGCGCTCGCCGAAGCCTGACCCCCGGCCCCGGCCCCGGACCCGGCTTCCGGCCCGGATCCGACCCCGGCCGGGACCTCCAGCCGTTCGGCGGTGCGCCGAGCCGTCTCGCGGGCCCACCGCCCACTGGTCAGCGCCCCCACCAGCAGGACGGCCAGACCGCAGCCGGTGATGATCCACCAGGCGGGCTTGCTCGCATCCACGAAGGCGGTGGCATACGCGGCGCCGCGCGGGGAACCGCTACCCGCCACGCCCGCCGCCAGCACCGCGCCGATCACGGCCACGCCCAGCGTTCCGCCGATCTGCCGGCTGGTCGAGGCGACCGCGGCCGCCACGCCCGCCTGGGAGCGCGGCATCCCGGAGACGGCGGTGTTGGTGATCGGTGCGTTCACCATGCCGAAGCCGAGACCGAACAGCACATAGCCGGTGAACAGCAGCACGTTCCGCGTCTCGGCGTCGAACGCCGCGAACATCAGCCCGCACGCCGTCATGGCCGCACCCGCCACGAGCAGTGGGAGGCGCGCCCCCCGGCTGCCGACGAGCCGCCCCGACACCGGGGCGCAGACAAAGGTCAGCGCGGCCATCGGCAGCATGTACAGACCGGCGTGCAGGGCGCTCAGACCGCGCACGTTCTGCAGATACAGCGTGTTCAGGAAGAGGAAGCCGCTCAGGGCGGCGAAGGCGCAGACCGCGATGACGGTGGCGCCGCTGAACGGGGCGCTGCGGAAGAACCGCAGGTCGATGAGGGGCTCGGCGCGCCTGGGCTCGTACAGCAGCAGTCCGATCACGGAGCACACGGCGAGCGCCGCGAAGACCAGGATCCGGGTCGAGGTCCAGCCGGCCGAGGGCGCCTCGATGATCGCGTACGTCAGTGAACCGAGCAGTGCGATCACCAGTAGTTGCCCCACGGGATCCGGACGGCGCGGCTTCGGGGCACGGGACTCGGGGACGTACCGCCAGGTGAGCAGCAGCGCGGCGAGACCGACCGGCAGATTGATCCAGAAGATCGACCGCCAGCCGACCGAGTCCACCAGCAGGCCGCCGACCACCGGTCCCGCCGCCATGGAGATGCCGACGACACCGCCCCACACACCGATGGCGCGGGCCCGCTCGCGCGGGTCGGTGAAGGTGTTGGTGATGATCGACATCGCGACGGGGTTGAGCATCGAGCCGCCGACCGCCTGCACCATCCGGAACGCCACCAGCGACTGCAGGTTCGGCGCGACGGAGCAGAGCACCGAGCCGAGGGTGAAGAGGACGAGACCGATCTTGAAGACCTTCGCCCGTCCGATCCGGTCGGCGGTGGAGCCCGCCAGCATCAGCAGCGAAGCAAGGACGAGGGTGTAGGCGTCGATCGTCCACTGCATGCCGGCGACCGTGGCGTGCAACTCCCGCTGCATGGTGGGCAGGGCGACATTGAGGACGGTGTTGTCGAGACTGACGATCAGCAGACTCATGCAGCAGATCGCAAGAATCAACTGCTGTCGGCGGTGGCTGAGCTCGGGCATACATAGATAGTACGGTTAACTAACGACTGCCGCTGCCGGGACGCCCCGGCCCGCGCTGCCGGTATGTCGGTTCACCGCTGCCGCCGCCGCCGCTGCCGCCGCCCGTTCTGCGGTGCCTGCAGGAGCTGCTTCCGCCGTACGCGACAATGGAGCAATGACCACGCTCGCCCCCTCGCTCCCGCTGCTCCGGATCGGCCCGCACACCGTGCAGCCGCCGGTGGTGCTCGCACCCATGGCCGGCATCACCAACGCACCGTTTCGCACCCTGTGCCGGGAGTTCTCCGGCGGCAAGGGGCTGTTCGTCAGCGAGATGATCACGACGCGAGCGTTGGTCGAGCGCAACGAGAAGACCATGCAGCTCATCCACTTCGACGCGAGCGAGACCCCGCGCTCGATCCAGCTGTACGGAGTGGACCCGGTCACGGTCGGCAAGGCCGTCCGCATGATCGTCGACGAGAACCTCGCCGACCACATCGACCTGAACTTCGGCTGCCCGGTCCCCAAGGTGACCCGCAAGGGCGGTGGCTCGGCGCTTCCGTTCAAGCGGCCGCTGCTGCGCGCGATCCTGAACCAGGCGGTGTCCAACGCGGGCGACCTGCCGGTCACCATCAAGATGCGCAAGGGCATCAACGACGACCACCTCACCTACCTCGACGCGGGCCGGATAGCGGTCGAGGAGGGTGTCACGGCCGTCGCACTGCACGGCAGGACCGCAGCCCAGCACTACGGCGGCACCGCCGACTGGGACGCGATCGCCCGCCTCAAGGAGCACGTCCCGGAGATCCCTGTCCTCGGCAACGGCGACATCTGGTGCGCGGACGACGCCCGCCGGATGATGCGCGAGACCGGCTGCGACGGCGTGGTCGTGGGCCGCGGCTGCCTGGGGCGCCCGTGGCTCTTCGGTGACCTGGTGAGCGCCTTCGAGGGCACGCAGACGCGGCAGGCGCCGACGCTCCGGGAGGTCGCCACCGTCATGCTGCGGCACGCGACGCTGCTGGGGGAGTGGATCGGCGACGAGACCCGTGGCGTGATCGACTTCCGTAAGCACGTGGCGTGGTACCTCAAGGGCTTCTCGGTCGGCTCCGAGATGCGCAAGAAGCTCGCGGTCACCTCGTCGCTGGACGAGCTGGGCACGCAGCTGCACGAGCTCGACCTGGATCAGGCGTGGCCGGACGGGGCCGACGGGCCGCGCGGGCGCACCTCGGGCAACAACCGCGTGGTGCTGCCGGACGGCTGGCTGAAGGACCCCTACGACTGCTCGGGCGTGAGCGCGGAGGCAGAGCTCGACACGTCGGGCGGCTGAGGCGACGGCTCCGGTTCGGACAGGGCCCGCGGGGAGGGCGGCACTCCGTCCCCGCGGGCCCTTTCGCATCTCCGGCACCAGGCACCGGGTGCCCCCCTTAGCCCTGCTCATTTGAGCGTCGATCGGATGCGGGGTGACTGCGAACCGGGCGGTGTGGGGTGCTGTGGCTGACGAGGGGGGCGCGCTGCTCCCATTTCACTCGCCCCGTGCGGTCGCTGTGTCACCGTACGTAGGTATCGGGGCGTCCGGATGGTGACATCTGAGCGCATGATGCGGCGTGATTCTCGCCACCCCTGAGGTCTCTATTGCTCAGATGAGCGGGATTTTGGGGACTGCATTTCTCAAATGATGGCACTCGGTGCCACCCGACTTTACTTTGATCGATCGACCCATCCGCTACGTTCCGTGCTGAATCTGCGGCATCTTGGACGCGTTGAGTGGTAATGAGTTCAAGAGTCGAACGGATGTGTTCGACGGGCGGAACCGTACGCAACTTTCGATCTGCTGGCGGACGAGTGGTTAAGGCCGCATGACGCGCAAGTGGACGTACCCAGACACCTTCGATCTGGGTATGTTCCTCGCCGTCAGGGCAGCCACCCGCGTCCTCGAGGAGTCGAGACCCGTGTCGGAAAACAAAGATCCCCACGTATCCACCCCGGAGCTCCAGGGTCAGAAGTTCGTTTATGACTTCACCGAGGGCAACAAGGATCTGAAGGACCTGCTCGGCGGGAAGGGCGCCAACCTCGCCGAGATGACCAACCTCCGGCTGCCCGTCCCTCCGGGCTTCACCATCACCACTGAGGCGTGCAAGGTCTACCTCGACAGCGGCGACGAGCCGACGGCGCTGCGCGACGAGGTCAGTGCGCACCTCGACGCCCTCGAGAAGCGGATGGGCAAGAAGCTCGGCCAGGCCGACGACCCGCTGCTGGTCTCCGTCCGCTCCGGCGCGAAGTTCTCGATGCCCGGCATGATGGACACGGTCCTCAACATCGGCCTCTCCGACGCGTCCGTCGTCGGCCTCGCCGCCCAGGCCGGCGACGAGCGGTTCGCGTGGGACTCGTACCGCCGCCTCATCCAGATGTTCGGCAAGACCGTCCTCGGCGTCGACGGTGACCTCTTCGAGGAGGCGCTGGAGGCCGCGAAGGAGGCCAAGGGCGTCACCGTCGACGTGGATCTCGACGCGGCCGACCTGAAGAAGCTGGTCAAGCACTTCAAGAAGATCGTCACGCGGGACGCCGGACGCGACTTCCCGCAGGACCCGCGCGAGCAGATGGACCTGGCCATAAAGGCCGTCTTCGACTCGTGGAACACCGACCGGGCCAAGCTCTACCGCCGCCAGGAGCGCATCCCCGGCGACCTGGGCACGGCCGTCAACGTCTGTTCCATGGTCTTCGGCAACCTCGGCCCGGACTCGGGTACGGGTGTCGCGTTCACCCGCGACCCGGCCAGCGGCCACGCCGGCGTGTACGGCGACTACCTGCAGAACGCGCAGGGCGAGGACGTCGTCGCCGGTATCCGCAACACCGTGCCGCTCGCCGAGCTGGAGTCGATCGACAAGAAGTCGTACGACCAGCTGATGCAGATCATGAAGACGCTCGAGACGCACTACAAGGACCTGTGCGACATCGAGTTCACCATCGAGCGCGGCCAGCTGTGGATGCTCCAGACCCGGGTCGGCAAGCGCACCGCCGGTGCCGCCTTCCGGATCGCCACGCAGCTGGTCGACCAGGGGCTCATCGATGAGGCCGAGGCGCTGCAGCGGGTCACCGGGGCGCAGCTGGCGCAGCTGATGTTCCCGCGCTTCGACGAGGACGCCAAGACGCAGCTCCTCGGCCGTGGCATCGCCGCGTCGCCGGGCGCCGCGGTCGGCAAGGCGGTCTTCGACTCGTACACCGCCGTCAAGTGGTCCCGCTCCGGCGAGAAGGTCATTCTGATCCGCCGGGAGACCAACCCCGACGACCTCGACGGAATGATCGCCGCCGAGGGCATCCTGACCTCCCGCGGCGGCAAGACCTCGCATGCCGCCGTCGTCGCCCGCGGCATGGGCAAGACGTGTGTCTGCGGCGCCGAGGAGATCGAGGTCGACACCAAGCGGCGTCGGCTCACCGTCGGCGGGACCGTCGTCGAGGAGGGCGACATCGTCTCCGTGGACGGCTCCACCGGCAAGGTGTACCTCGGTGAGGTCCCCGTCGTCCCGTCCCCGGTCGTCGAGTACTTCGAGGGCCGGATGCACGCGGGCGCCGACGACGCCGACGAACTGGTCGCCGCCGTGCACCGGATCATGGCGTACGCCGACCGGGTCCGCAGGCTGCGGGTGCGGGCCAACGCCGACAACGCCGAGGACGCGCTGCGGGCCCGCCGCTTCGGCGCCCAGGGCATCGGCCTGTGCCGCACCGAGCACATGTTCCTCGGCGAGCGCCGCGAGATGGTCGAGAAGCTGATCCTCGCGGACACGGACGAGGAGCGCGAGACCGCGCTGGCCGCGCTGCTTCCGCTGCAGAAGGCCGACTTCATCGAGCTGTTCGAGTCGATGGACGGACTGCCCGTCACCGTACGGCTGCTCGACCCGCCGCTGCACGAGTTCCTGCCGGACATCACCGAGCTGTCGGTACGCGTCGCGCTCGCCGAGTCCCGCAAGGACGCCAACGAGAACGACCTGCGTCTTCTGCAGGCCGTGCACAAGCTGCACGAGCAGAACCCGATGCTCGGTCTGCGCGGCGTACGGCTCGGTCTGGTCATCCCCGGCCTGTTCGCGATGCAGGTCCGGGCGATCGCGGAGGCGTCCGCGCACCGCAAGAACGCCAAGGGCGACCCGCGCGCCGAGATCATGATTCCGCTGGTCGGCACGGTTCAGGAGCTGGAGATCGTCCGCGAGGAGGCCGACCAGGTCATCGCCGAGGTCGAGGCGGCCACCGGCACCGCGCTGAAGCTGACCATCGGCACGATGATCGAGCTGCCGCGCGCCGCGCTGACCGCCGGTCAGATCGCCGAGGCCGCACAGTTCTTCTCCTTCGGTACGAACGACCTGACCCAGACGGTGTGGGGCTTCTCCCGGGACGACGTGGAGGCCTCGTTCTTCACCGCGTACCTGGAGAAGGGCATCTTCGGGGTGTCGCCGTTCGAGACGATCGACAGGGACGGTGTGGGCTCCCTGGTCCGCAGCGCGGTCGCGGCCGGCCGGGCCACCCGCCCGGACCTCAAGCTCGGCGTCTGCGGCGAGCACGGCGGCGACCCGGAGTCGGTGCACTTCTTCCACGAGGTGGGCCTCGACTACGTCTCCTGCTCGCCGTTCAGGATCCCGGTGGCGCGTCTGGAGGCGGGCAGGGCTGCCGCCGAGTCGAAGGGCAGCGACAGCCGCTGACCTGAATCCATCCCGGACTCCAGGGCTGTCGTCGGCTCACCCGGACCCTCACCGACTCGACGACAGCCCCGGGCCACCCGGAAGCGGCGGCACCCTGTGCGGGGGTGCCGCCGCTTCGTCATGTCCGGCAGCCGCCAGGGCGGGTGCCGGGTTCCGTAGGACGGACAGTGTGCGGAAACGGTCGGTCGTGAGTGGCCGTGGGCGAATGGGTCACTCGGCCTCGCGCAAAGAAAAAAGGGCACAAGCGCTTTCGGTGTTCGCCGTTCACTCATCGGCCCATTGCATCGTTCAATACGCAAAGATATAGGCGGTGAACGGACCGGGGTGCGGCCCATGGATCCCCACCCATGGGCCGCACCCGGCTTACCCCCGTCGGACATGGAGCCGCACCGTCCGCCGACCGCCGCCGAACGAGCAAAACCCCCCACGGCCTTCACTCGCTCTTACGGTCGGCTCAGGTTCGTGCCCGACGTCGTACAGCTTTTCCGGTGACGGTGGGGTTCGGCGAGACGTTTCACCTCTGGCCGAAACCCCGTGGTGACGTCCTGTGACGGTGCGCATACCCTTGGGTGCGGGTAATTGCGGATGCAACAGGTGGGGGTTCGGTGCTGCGTATCCATGTGTCCGGGATGGACCTTTCCAAGGTGCGGATGGCCACACGGCCGGACGCATTGTGGGAAACCATTCTGAGTTTTCACCGGCTGAGGGACCGGCGCGCTTCCACGGTGTTCGGGAAATGGCGTACGGAAACCCGGCCCCGGTTGAATGGTGAGACACGCCTGCTGGCAGCCCTCGTGCCACCCCGCGGCTATTTCCCGGACTTTCTGACGCCCTCCCGGGAAGGCAGTGAGCCGCACAGTTTCGATGCCGGAATGGAGGCGCTGCGCGACACCCCGCCCGAGCGGCTCCACGCCGAACTGGGCCTGCTGCGCGCGCCCGGACGGCCGTTGTCGCTGGGCGGGCGGCACTGCGGCGGGCACGGCTCCGGGCGCGGGGTGCGGTCCGGTGGCGTACGGCCCGCGGGCGGCCGGCCGGGGGACGGCCGGCCGGTGCCGCCCGTCCGGCTGGACGCGCTCTCCGAGGGGCGGACCGAGCCTCTCGGGCGGCTCATCACCGCCCTGCGCGGCTATCACCGCGCCGCCGTCGAGCCGTACTGGGCGCACATCCAGGCCAGCATCGAGGCCGACCGGGCCGTCCGTGGCCGGGCCCTCCTCGACGGCGGCGCCGACGAACTTCTCGCCTCCCTCCCGTCCATGATCCGCTGGCGAGCCCCGGTGCTGGAGGCGGACTATCCCGTCGACCGTGAACTGCACCTGGGCGGGCGGGGGTTACTGCTCCAGCCGTCGTTCTTCTGCCGCTCCACCCCGGTCGTCTACCGCAACCCGGAGCTCACGCCCGTCCTCGTGTACCCGGTCACCCACTCCGCCGCCCCGGTCTTTGCCGAGCCGGGACCGGGCCCCTGGCTCGGCCGGCTCCTCGGCAACACCCGCTCGACGGTCCTCCAGGCCATCGGGACGGGCTGCACGACCAGTGAGCTCGCCCGCCGGGCCGGGGTGTCCCTCGCCTCCGCCAGTCAGCATGCGTGCGTGCTGCGCGAGGCGGGGCTCGTGCTCACTTTGCGGCACGGCAGCTCGGTCCTGCACACGCTCACCCCGCTGGGCGGCTCGCTCCTCAGAGGAGGCGCACCGCTCGCGCTCTCATGACAGGTGGGGACGGCCGGCTCGACGGGTGGGGGCAGGCCGCCCCAGAGCCGGGGGGACCGCTCCGGAAGATTTCCTGCCGTCCGCGATGAGTTCCGCGCCGCCCCGCCGTCTACCCCTCGACAGCGCTCGCACGGAGCGCCACCGAGGAGAAGAGACGGACATGCCCCAGATGATCTTCGTGAACCTGCCGGTCAAGGACCTGGAGACGGCCAAGGGCTTCTTCGGCAAGCTCGGCTTCTCGTGCAACCCGCAGTTCACCGACGAGAGCACCGCGTGTCTTGTCATCAGCGACACGATCTTCGTCATGCTGATCAGCGAGCCGCGCTTCAAGGAGTTCACCAAGAAGGAGATCGCCGACGCCTCGAGGACCACCGAGGCGATCATCGCGCTCAGCGCCGAGAGCCGCGAGAAGGTCGACGAGCTGGCCGACGCGGCACTCGCCTCCGGGGGATCGCCCGCCAATGACCCCATCGACCACGGGTTCATGTACGGCCGGTCCTTCCAGGACTCGGACCACCACATCTGGGAGGTCATGTGGATGGACCCGGCTGCAGTCCAGAGCCAGGACTGAGCCGTCCCGGGCCGAGCCGCAGCGCCGGGCCCGGGCCCGGTCAGGACTTGAGGTCCGGCCAGGTGACCCCCGTGAGCTGCTCGGACGCCATCCACAGCCGTTCGCCCGCCACATCGTTCAGCGTCCAGCGCGCCCGCCAGGACGGGGCGGGCGCACCTCGCCAGCCCAGCAGCTTCGGACCGGTGAACGAGTCAGGACGCACGCCGGGCGCGGTGGCCGCATACAGCGTCGGCAGCGCCCCGGACGACGCGGGCTGGGCAACGATCCGGTTGCCCAGCTCGAAGACCCGTTCCGCCGCCTTGCGGTTCTCCATCCGTACCCCCGCGGTCTGCAGATTGGTCGCCGCGTAACCCGGGTGTGCGGCGGCGGCCACGATGTCGGAGCCGGACGCTGCCAACCGGCGCGCCAGCTCATGGACGAAGAGCAGGTTCGCGGTCTTCGAGCGGCCGTACGCGATCCAACGGCGGTAGTTGCGCTCGCTGTTGAGATCGCCGATGTCGATGTTGGCCGCGGCGTGCATAGCGCTGGACACGCTCACCACCCGGGCCCCGGGGGTGTCGAGCAACTTCGGTACCAGCAGGCCGGCGAGGGCGAAGTGCCCGAGGTGGTTGACGCCGAACTGGGTTTCGAAGCCGTCGGCCGTCCGCCCGTACGGCAGGGCCATCACACCCGCGTTGTTGATCAGCAGATCCAGCCGGTCGGACGGATACGCCGCGGCGAACTCCCGTACGGAGGACAGATCGGCCAGATCCAGAGGGGCGAACTCCACCCGCGCGCCCGGCACCTCCGCCCGGATGCGCGACTCTGCCTCCTTGCCGCGGCTCTCGTCACGGCACGCGAGCAGCACCTGCGCGCCGTGGCGCGCCAGCTCCCGTGCCGTGACGAGTCCGATGCCGCTGTTGGCTCCGGTGACCACGGCCGTACGGCCGCTCTGGTCGGGGATGTCGCTCGCGTTCCAGCCCTGGGTCATGGATCAAGCGTACGGCCGGAACCCGTCGGCCGGAATCGGCTGAGGGCGGTCCCGTCCCGGTCCTTGCGGTACGTGCTCGTCAGGCGGCGCGCACCGCGAAGACCGGGACGCACACCTCGTCGTCCTCCAGGCAGGCGCCCGTCGCCAGGTCGAAGCGCTGCTTCAGCAGGGGCGAGGCGACGAACGGCCGCCCCTCGGCGGACCCGACCAGGCCGCGCGAGAGGACGTACGCCCCCGTGAACGGATCGCGGTTGTCGATCGCGTACGCACGCCCTGCCCGGTCGACGAAGAGCGCCACCTGCCTGCCGTCCGGGAGCAGCGCGGCGACGCCGCGCCCCGGAGTCAGCCGCGACAGCTCGCAGACCGTGAACCAGTTGTCCCCATCGGCGAGTTGGACCACCGGGGACTGCTGCGCCGTCTCCATCGTCTGTGCGGTCATCGGGAGGAGGTCCCTTCGAGAGTGCGGACAGCGAGCACCGGTCCGGCGAGGATGTCCAGGTCGGGCCTGACCTGGTCGCGTTCCGGGACGAACTTCACCGACGGGTCCGGTGCGTCGGGTGCGTTGACGAAGGTGACGAACCGGCGCAGCCGCTCCGGGTCGTTGATGGTCTCGGCCCATTCGTCCCGGTAGCCTGCGACATGGTCGGCCATCAGCCGCTCCAGCTCGTCGCAGAGACCCAGCGAGTCATGGACGACGACGTCCCGTACGTGGTCGAGACCGCCCTCGATGCGGTCCAGCCACGTCGAGGTGCGCTCCAGGCGGTCCGCGGTACGGATGTAGAACATCAGGAACCGGTCGATGAGACGCACCAGTTCGGCATCGGAGAGGTCCTGGGCGAGCAGGTCGGCGTGGCGCGGTTCGGCGCCGCCGTTGCCTCCCACGTACAGGTTCCAGCCGCCCGCGGTGGCGATGATCCCGAAGTCCTTGCCGCGGGCCTCCGCGCATTCCCGGGCGCAGCCGGAGACCGCCGACTTCAGCTTGTGCGGCGAGCGCAGCCCGCGGTAGCGCAGTTCCAGGTCGATCGCCATTTTCACCGAGTCCTGCACGCCGTACCGGCACCAGGTCTGCCCCACACAGGACTTGACCGTACGCAGCGACTTTCCGTACGCGTGCCCGGACTCGAATCCGGCGTCCACCAGACGCGTCCAGATCAGCGGAAGCTGGTCGACGCGGGCGCCGAACATATCGATCCGCTGACCTCCGGTGATCTTCGTGTAGAGGCGGAAGTCGCGGGCGACCTCGCCGATCACGATCAGCTTCTCCGGGGTGATCTCGCCGCCCGGGATGCGCGGCACGATCGAGTACGAGCCGTTGCGCTGGAGGTTGGCCAGGAAGTGGTCGTTGGTGTCCTGCAGCGCCGCCTGCTCGCCGTCCAGCACATAGCCGCTCGCGCCGAGCGTCGGAGCCAGCGACGCGATGATCGAACCGACCGTCGGCTTGCAGATCTCGCAGCCGTCCCCGCCGCGGGCGGCCTCACGGCCGTGCGCGTCGAGCAGTTCTGCGTACGAGGTGATTCCGAGGGTGCGGACGATCTCGTACAGCTCGCTGCGGGTGTACGAGAAGCAGCTGCACAGGCCCTTGTCCTGGCTCTGCGGCAGCAGCTGTCCGATCACCTTCACGCAACTGCCGCAGCCGGTGCCGGCCTTGGTGCACTTCTTCACCTCGGGCAGCGTGGTGTGCTCGCAGATCGCGCCCTTGGTGACGTTGTGGCAGGAGCAGATCACCGCGTCGTCCGGCAGCGCGGACGGGCCGAGCGTGACCGGGCCGCCCGCACCGGCCGGCAGCACCAGCTGCTCCGGGGCGACCGGCAGGACCGTACCGGTCATCGGCCGCAGCGTGCCGTACTGCTCGGCGTCCCCGACCAGAACCCCGCCGAGCAGGGTGCCGTCCCGGCTGATCACCAGCTTCTTGTAGACGCCGGTGCGGGAGTCCGCGTACACCACGTCGAGGCAGCCCTCGGTCGTGCCGTGCGCGTCGCCGAACGACGCCACGTCCACCCCGAGCAGCTTCAGCTTCGTCGACAGATCGGCGCCGGTGAACGCCGCCTCCTTGCCCGCGATCACCTCGGCGGCCGTCTGCGCCATCTCGTAACCGGGCGCGACGAGTCCGTACACCCGGCCGTCCGAGGCCAGTGCGCACTCGCCGATCGCGAAGACCGCCGGGTCGGAGGTGCGGCACTCCTCGTCGACGATGATTCCGCCGCGCTGCCCGACCGCCAGACCGCAGTCGCGGGCCAGCTGGTCCCGGGGGCGTACCCCCGCCGAGAAGACCACCAGGTCGGTGGCGAGCGACGAACCGTCGGAGAGCGCCATGCCGTTCACCGCCCCGTCCTCGCCCGCGGTGACCTCCTGCGTCCCGACGCCTGTGCGCACGGTGAGGCCCATGGACTCGATGGTGCGCAGCAGCGCCGCGCCACCGCCCTCGTCGACCTGCACCGGCATCAGCCGGGGCGCGAACTCCACGACGTGCGTGTCGAGCCCGAGCCCCTTCAGTGCGCCCGCCGCCTCCAGCCCGAGCAGCCCGCCGCCGACCACCGCACCGGTGGTCGCCGTCCTCGCGTACTCCTCGATCGCGAGGAGGTCCTCGATGGTGCGGTAGACGAAGCAGCCCGCGGCGTCCTTGCCGGGGACCGGCGGCACGAACGGGTACGAGCCGGTGGCCAGCACCAGCGTGTCGTACGCGAAGGTCTCCCCGGAGCGTGCGGTGACCGTACGGGCCTCGCGGTCCACGCTCTCGGCGGGGTTGCCGAGATGCAGCTCGAAGCCGTGCCGGTCCATGAAGTCCGGCTCGGCGAGCGACAGCTCGTCCGGCGTCCGCCCGGCGAAGTACGAGGTGAGCTGGACCCGGTCGTAGGCGGCGCGGGGTTCCTCGCAGAGGGCGACGACCCGGGCGGTGCCCGCGGTCGCGGTCAGTCCGCGGTCGGCGAGCGCCTCGAGGAACCGCTGGCCGACCATGCCGTGTCCGACGACCACGATCGTGGGCACCGGGACGGTGTGGTCGGTCGGGGGAGTGGACACCGGCATCTCAGAAGCCTCCGTCGTTGGTGAGCAGATGGAGCAGGGACGTTTCGGCGGGGAGCGGTTCGTCGTCCTCCCAGGTCCGGGCGAGCGTGCCGACCGCGGCGAGATCGCCGAGCAGCACGCCGCCCGCCAGCCGGTCGCCGCGCACGACGACCGAGCGGTACGCCCCACGCGTGGCGTCGGCCAGCCGGATGACGTCGTCGCCGGGCAGCGGCCGGGACTCCCCGAACGCGGCCAGATCGAAGGGGCCCGCAGGGCCGGCGGCCGGACCGTGCAGCGTGAGGCGCGTCAAGGCGCGGGTGCCTTCGTAGCGGGCGGGCCGCCCGGCCAGCACCTCGGCGAGCACGTCGGCCTGCTCCAGCGCCGGGCCGGCCAGGCCGTACACGGTGCCGCGGTGCTCGGCGCAGTCGCCGACCGCATGGATGTACGGATCACCGGTTCGCAGTTCGTCGTCGACGACGATGCCCTTGCGCACGTCCAGGCCGGCTGCCTGGGCGAGCCCGGTCCTGGGACGGACACCGCAGGCCAGCACGGTGATCTCAGCCGCCAGCTCGTAGCCGTCGGCGAGCTCCACCGCCCGCACCGCGCCGTCGGCGCAGCGCAGCCCGCGGACCCGGCACTCGGTGTGGACCTCCACGCCGAGACCCTCCAGGTGGCGCCGGAGCAGCCCGGCCGATTCGGTGTCCAGCTGCCGCTCCATGAGGTGCTCGCCCTGCTGGGCCAGCACCACCTGCGCACCGGATGTGGCGAGCGCCCGGGCGGCGGACACGCCGAGCAGGCCGCCGCCGATGACGACGGCGCGCACAGTTCCGGTGCCGGCCCGCACCGCTTCCCGCAGCGCAAGGCAGTCGTCGAGCGTACGGAACGCATGCACCCCGTCCGGCATCGTGCTGCCGAGCCCGCGCAGCGGTGGCAGCACCGGGTTCGACCCGGTGGCCAGCACCAGCCGCCCGTACCGCACCACGCTTCCGTCGTCGCAGTGGACCAGCCGGTCCGCCCGGTCGATCCGCACCGCCCGTACCCCGCGCCACACCTCGGCCGGGGGCAGGGCGATGACCTGGGCCGCGTACCGTCCGGCCAGCACCTCGGCCAGCAGCACCCGGTTGTAGGGGGCGTGCGTCTCCTCGCCGATGACGGTGACACCGGGCACCCGGGCGGCGAGCCGCGCGCCCGCCATCCCTGCGCCGATCACCACCACATGTGCCGCGTCCGCCGTCTTGTTCGTCATGGTGAGCAGCCTGTGCGGCGGGTGTTACCCGACCGGATCCCCGCTGTTTCCCGGGAGGAACCTTGCGCTCAGCGCCTCCGGAAGCGGTCTGTGAGGGCGTCGCGGTCCGGGAACCTCAGAGTTGGCTCAACTTTCCGGGGATCCGGACGAGACAGTTGGACGGGACACGTATCTCGTCCTTACAGTCGCGACCATGCCCGACATCACGCTGACCACCCTTGTAGTCCTCTGCCTCGCCGCTGCCGCCGCGGGCTGGATCGACGCGGTGGTCGGCGGCGGCGGGCTGCTTCTGCTGCCCGCGCTGCTGCTGGGCCTGCCGCACGTCCCGGCCGCGCATGTCCTCGGCACCAACAAGGCGGTCGCGATCGTCGGCACGGCGGGCGCCGCCGTGACCTACGCGCGCAAGGCGCCGGTAAAGGTCGGGACGGCCGTCCGGATCGGGCTCATGGCGCTGGCCGGATCGATGACCGGAGCCTTCTTCGCCGCCGGGATCAGCAGTGACGTGCTGCGCCCGGTGATCATGGTGGTGCTGCTGGCGGTTGCGGCGTTCGTGATGCTGCGGCCCCAGTTCGGCAAGGAGGCCGCCGAGGCCACGGACCGCAAGGTCACTCCGGCTCGTACCGTCACCGCGATCGTGCTGGTCGGCGGCGGCATCGGCTTCTACGACGGGCTGTTCGGGCCCGGCACCGGCACGTTTCTGGTGCTCGCGCTGACCGCCGTGCTCCACCTCGATCTGGTGACGGCGTCCGCCACCGCCAAGATCGTCAACGTCTGCACCAACGGCGGAGCCCTCGTGATGTTCGCCTTCCAGGGCAATGTGATGTGGCAGTTGGCTGCGCTGATGGCGGTGTTCAACCTGGCGGGCGGGCTGCTCGGCGCGCGGACGGCGCTCCGGAAGGGCAGCGAGTTCGTCCGGGGCGTCCTGCTGGTCGTGGTGTTGTCGCTGGTCGCGAGACTCGCCTTCGACCAGTGGTCGTAAGGGTGCGGGCGGGGTTCACCGCACGCCGGTGAGGTGCGCGTACGCCACCACATTGCCCTGGTAGCCGGTGGTCGGCGAGAAGCCGCCGCCGCAGGTGATCAGCCGCAGCGAGGCGTTCGGCGAGGCGCCGTACACCCGCTGGTCGGGGAAGTCCTTGTTCGCGTACACCTCGATGGCGTCGAGCGAGAAGACGGCGGTGTGCCCGTCCCGGCGGTCCACCTCGATGGTGCTGCCCTTCGCCAGGGACCCCAGGTTGTAGAAGACGGACCGCCCCTGTGCGTTGTCGACATGACCGGCGACGAGCGCGGTGCCCTTGGCGCCGGGCGGGGTGCCGTCCTTGTACCAGCCGACGACGTTACGGTTCTCGGCCGGCGGTACGTCGAGACTGCCGTCGGCCCTGAGCCCGAGCCGGATCATCGGGGTGTCCACACTGATGCTGGGGATACGGAGGCGGACGGGTGTCGAAGGGCGCAGCGGTTCGGCGACCGGTGAGCCGGGCTGCACTTCGGGACCGGCCGCGAAAGCCTGGGCCGCGGTCGGCTGCGGGGGCACCAGCTGGGTTTCGGCGCCGTTCTGGATCAGCCAGATACCGGCCAGCACTCCGACGGCGACCAGCCAGCCCTTGGCCTTCTGGGACACGGTTGTCCTCCGGGGTGGGGAAGGTGGAAATGGGTCCCGTCCCGGTGGCGCGAGGCCACCGGGACGGAATCCTGGCGGTGACGGGGCGTGGATACGCCCCGTCAGCTGCCGGCCTGCGTGCCGCTCGCCCGGCGACGCAGGAGCCAGGCTCCGCCGACGGCGGATGCGGCGAGAACGCCGGCGCCCGCCGCGATCTGGGTGGTGTCCGAGCGGACGGAGCCGCCTACACCAGTTTTGACGTGCCCGGAAGGACCGGTGGGCGAGTCGAAGCTGTCGCCACCGCCGTCCCCGTTTCCTGTGTCGCGTCCGCCGTCCCCGCCCCCGGTGTCGCCACCGCCGTCCCCGTTTCCTGTGTCGCGTCCGCCGTCCCCGCCCCCTGTGTCGCGTCCGCTGTTGCCGTTTCCTGTGTCGCGTCCGCCGTCCCCGCCCCCTGTGTCGCGTCCGCTGTTGCCGTTTCCTGTGTCGCGTCCGCCGTCCCCGTCCCCTGTGTCGCGCTCGGCCTCGTTTCCGGTGTCGCGCCCGGCGGAGTTACCGAGCCCGAACGGGTTCTGGTTCCCCAGGAGGCTCTCGCCCCTGGCGGCCAGGTCGTCCAGAGAAGGCACCCCGGATCCGGTGCCCGGGTCGTCGCCGGAGGCGTTGTCCTGCCCGGTGTCCTTGCCGTCGTCCCGTCCGATGGCCTTCCCGGCGCTCTGACCGGTGCCTGCGGCCGTCACCGCGACACCTCCGGTGATCCTTTTTCCGTTCGCGCAGGACACGCCGACGCTGTACGGGCCTGCGTCGGCCTTCGTCGGCACCTTGAACATGCCGACGAGCGCCTCCCTACCGGTGGACGGTGCCAGCGTGAATACCCCTGCCTCCAACACGTTCGCATGTCCGGTGGCCTTCGCATCGCTCCCACAGGCGGTGGTTTTCACCGTGACCGTGCTCCCCGGAGGCACGCCGGCCGGAGATATCTCCAGTGAACCCAGGTCGCCTGCGTACGCCGACGGTGCGGCGGTGAAGAGGCCGAACGCAGCAACGGTGAGAGCTGCGGCTGCGGTGCCGGTCACGAGGCGGGCAGGACTGGGCATGGGGGGTTCCTCCGAGCGAAGGCGCTGGCTGGTGTCTCCTGACTCCGAGCTAACGGGCGGCCCGCCACCCACGCCTGCTGACGTCGAGTCAGCTTTCACTCGATCGGTCCGGCCCCGCCTCCTTGCCGGAAGGTATATCTGCAGGTCAAAGCCCCGATTGAGGAGGGCTTGGCCCGTCCCGCGACACGCCGTGCCGATTGGGTGACGACCTTCGATGTGCGCGTGGTGTACGTCACAGGCATGGCCTCGCCGGCCCCGGGCACACGCACATCACCCCCCCACGGGACGGCTCCCTCCGGCCGCCCGGCCGCCGCCTCCATCGGGCCCACCCCCACTGGGCCCGATGGAGGCGGTTTTCCTGGGACGAAGCTGCGCGGTCCGGCCGACCGCGACGCCGTCGGCCGGGCGCCCCGGACCCGTCGCGTGGGCGGCCTCAGACGGTGTCCCAGGGCGCGGCCTCGTACGCCAGTCCCACCTGTTTCATCAGCTCTTCGTCGACGGTGAACTCCATGTCGTCGATCCGTCGGATCGGTGCGATGCCCTGTGAGTTGGTGAGGAACGCCGACCGGAAGGCGCCGATCCCGTCCAGTGTCACCGGTCGTCGTGCGGACGCCAGTCCGGCCTCCGGAAGCTCCTGTTCCAATAGGGCCATGGTGATGCCGTGGAGTGCCGGTGCGGCGGGCCAGACGACCGAAGTGCCGTCCCAGAAAGCGATGTTGGTGATAGCCCCCTCGGTCACCGTCCCGTCCGGCGCGGTCAGCAGCGCCTCGTCGAAGCCGGAGCGCGCGGCGAGCCGTCCGTAATACGTCTGGCCGAACTCGCCGGGGCGCTTGATGTGCGGCACGGTGCGGACGTACGGAACGGACATCAGGCTGTGCGGCTCGGGGGACTTCTGCGCCGGTCCGCGCACCGTGACCATGAGCGTCGTCTCCGTGTCGCCGGGCGGCAGAAAGGCGTACACCCGCGTCGAGGCGTCCCGCACCCCCGCGCCGTCGAGCGCGTGCCGGATGAGCTCGCGGATCCGTTCCCCGTCCAGACCGTGGTCGAACAGCTCCTGGTTTGCGGAGTCCAGCCGGGCCAGGTGGAGCGCGAGGCCGTGTACCCTTCCGTCCCTGACCTGCATGGCTGTGAAGTGGCCGTAGTTGGAGAAGGCAGGGATCCGGAGATCCGCCTCCGTCGCGGCGTGTCCGTTGAACTCGGCGTACAGGGGTGCGGCGGTCGTCATGTGTTCCACCGTATGCTGAAGGGGTGAGCGATGACGCTTGACCTCAACCATGGTTGACATATGAGTCTCGCTGCATGGACCTCATGACACCTGTCCCTGCCGCATCCGTCACCGCTGCGCCCCTGAAGGCCGCGGTCATCCTCGCCAGCAACCGCGAGGGCCGCTTCGCCCCCGTGATCGCCGACTGGTTTCTCTCCCGCACCGCAGACCACCCGGGCATCGAGACCGACCTCATCGACGTTGCCGAGCTCGATCTCCCGTTCGCCCTCTCCTACCGCCCGGGCCCCGAGGTGCAGGAGCAACTGGCCAAGGTCTCGCCCCGGTTGGCCGTCGCCGACGCCTTCGTTGGCAAACATTCAGTGCGACCGCAGCGTGTGACGGTTTCGGGTGTGTGGTGACGGCTGGTGACCGAGTGGTCAGCGGCTGTCGGAGCGGGGGTGTCA